>JBJDYH010000116.1:0-3466 GCA_051867135.1 Faecousia sp.
TCAACCGGTTCCCGAAGGATACCCAGCTCTATAAGCTGATGACCACCAAACCGGGCGAAGGCGTATTCGGCGGCAGAGGAAAGGAGGAAACCGTGTAATATGAAACAGAAACTTTTGCTTTGCGGGGCGGCTGTATTTGCCGCCCTTTTTCTTTTCTCCGGCGTGATGCTGGGACGGCAGCTTGCTGATCAAAAGCAGAGCGCCGAAGCCTTTGACAATATCGCAGATATGGTGGCGGACGAAACAGGGCCGGATACTACTCAGCAGCCGGAAGAAACCGGCGAAACGGAACCCACAGCAGTTTTGACTTCCTATGAAAAATATGCCGCTGTCTATGAGCAGAATCCGGATTTCGTGGGCTGGATTTCCATTGACGGCACCAATATCAACTATCCGGTCATGCAGACACCGGGCAATCCCGACTTTTATCTGAAGCGCGCCTTTGATAAATCGTACAGCGACTATGGCGTTCCCTATGTGCAGGAAAACTGCGATCTGGAGCAGTCGGACAATGTGGTGATTTACGGACACCACATGAAAAACGGCTCCATGTTCTCTGACCTGTGCAAGTATGAGAGCGAGGATTTCTACCAGGAGCATAAGACCGTCCACTTTGACACGCTGGCAGACTTTGGCGAGTATGAAATCGTTGCAGCTTTCAAGACGGTGGCCTACTCTCAGGAGGGGTTCAAGTATTATCATTTCGTCAATGCGGAGGATGAAGCAGCCTTTGACGAGTTTATCGCAGAGTGCAAATCTCTTGCCCTGTATGACACGGGCGTAACCGCTGAGTATGGCGATAAGCTGATTACCCTTTCCACCTGTGAATACAGCCGCACCAATGGCAGAATGGTCATTGTTGCAAAGCTGGTGGTGCCGTCCGCTGAGGAGGTGGACGCCGATGCCGGACATTAAAACGAGGGATACGGTCAAGGGTACGATTAAAACGCTGGATAAAGCGGCAGTTGCCGGGGAACGCATGAAAGAAGCCTATGTGCGAACCAGGGAAAAGGCCGAGCATGGCGTATATTCTGCGGAAAGCTCCCCGGAGGAATATGCGGCTGACCGCTTTTCGGGCAGTACGGAAACAGCCGCTTATGAGGCTGCCCACCAATTTGACAAGCAGGGCCGCAAGGGTGTTCAGACAACCAAGGAGAATATTTCCAAAGTCAGGGAGCATTTTGAACATCGTAAAACTGGTTCGGAACAACCAAAAGCAGGAACAGGACAGCGCAGCCCAAACACCGAGCAGCATAGGACGGTAATGGAACAGCGAAAGGCTGACCTGCCGAAAAAGCAGGCTCGTGAAAAGGCAGCGGAAAATGTCCGCCGCCGGTCTGCAGAAACGGCAAAACAGTCGATTAAGACTACCGACCGGGAAGTTCAGTCGATTAAGGCGGTGGAGCGTGGTGAAAAGACCATCAAGCAGACGGCCAGATCCACCGGAAAGGCTACGGTAAAAACCACGCAGAAATCCATAAAAACTGCCGAGCAGACGGCCCGGACAACCATCAAGACCAGTCAGGCTACGGCGCAAGCGGCACAGAAATCCGCTCAGGCAGCGGCAAAGGCTTCTCAACGGGCGGCGCAGGCGGCCCGTGCGGCGGCAAAAGCAACCGCAGAAGGTATCAAGGCGGCAACCAAAGCTACCGTTTCCGCAGTAAAAGCAATTATCGCGGCAACCAAAGCGCTGGTTGCCGCGATTGCTGCAGGCGGGTGGATTGCCGTCATGGTCATTGTAATCATCTGTCTGGTTGGACTGCTTTTGGGGTCCTGCTTTGGGATTTTCTTCTCCGGCGAGGATACCGGCACCGGACAGACCATGCAGACCGTGGTGCGGGAAATCAATGAGGATTACGAAAACCAGCTTGATACCATCAAGGACAACATCACCTATGATGTGCTGGAAATGTCCGGCTCCCGCGCTGTCTGGCCGGAGGTACTGTCTGTTTATGCGGTAAAAACCACCACTGACCCGGACAATGCGATGGATGTGGCCACCGTGGACGATTCCCGCAAGGCGATCCTGAAGGACATCTTCTGGCAGATGAACGAGATTTCTTCCCGGACGGAAACCAACTCGGAAACTGTCATCGAAGAAACGGACGATGGACATGGCAATATCGTGGAAACTTCCACCACCGTCACCCGAACTACGCTGTACATCACGGTCAGCCATAAAACCGCAGAAGAAATGGCGGAACAGCTTGGCTTCACCGCAGACCAGAGGGCGCAGCTTGCCGAGCTTCTGGCGGACGAAAACAATTCTCTGTGGGCGGCGGTGCTGTATGGGATCGGCGTCAGCGACGATGCGATTGTGGCCGTGGCACTGTCCCAGGTAGGCAATATCGGCGGTCAGCCATATTGGTCATGGTATGGGTTCAGTTCCCGTGTGGAATGGTGCGCCTGCTTCGTGAGCTGGTGTGCCAACGAGTGCGGCTACATCGACACTGGTGTGATTCCGAAATTTGCAGGCTGTATCAACGGCGTCCAGTGGTTCAAAGACCGTGGGCAATGGGCCGATAACAGCATTGAGCCGACACCGGGCATGATTATCTTCTTTGATTGGGACAATCCCGGTGGTTCCTCCGGGCCGCAGGATGGGCAAGCCGACCATGTGGGTATCGTGGAAAAGTGCGAAAACGGCATTGTTTATACCGTGGAGGGCAATTCCGGAGATAGCTGTCGGCAGAGGCAGTATCCTGTGGGATACTACGAAATCTTGGGCTACGGCATCTTATGTCCTTAAGGGCATAAAATTCCTTATGTAAAGAAAGATATTATGCAAAGAAGCAGGGCAAACCCACTTGGTTTTCAAGGAGTTTCCCTGCTTTTTCTTTACATAAAAATTACTTGCCAAGAGATTTCAGCCATTCCAGGGTATCGGTGTTTGTTATCCAAGATGGAGTTGCCGGGGGCATGACCAAAAAATGCTTTTCCAGCGCACACCGCTGAGTTTCAATGCTGGCCTTGGCATAAATTTCCACAGTGGAAATATCTTCATGCCCAAGGAGATCCTTTATGTAAAAGATGTTAATACCTGCTTCAAGCAAGTGCATGGCTTTTGTGTGCCTCAATAAATGGGAAGAAATATGGGTGTCCAGTTCAGCCATCTTCACATACTTATCCAAAATATAGGCCGCTCCTGCACGGGTGAGCGGATTTCCCTGTCGGTAGACAAATAGATGCCTGTCCAGCTTTTCCAGGGATGCAGCTTATGTTCCGCAAGATACTGTTGTAAATGAAGTGCGATATTTGGTAATATCGGTACTTCACGTAATTTCCTCCCCTTACCATAGAGAATTACTTTTGCAGGGTTATTTAGATGCACATCGCGTACTTTCAGAGAATTCCATCATTTGTGCGGTGTTGCCCTAAATTCTTGCATCACAGCTTTGTGCCATATGGGATAATTGAATATAATGTTTTCGAGCAAATAGAAATGTGCTAAACTGAACATGCAAAT
>JBJDYH010000117.1:0-3455 GCA_051867135.1 Faecousia sp.
TGGAATTCGCCATCCGCATAGCACCACTTGCAATATTCTTCATTGAAATCACCATCTGTCTCTTTGCTGATTGTGGAATCATCCAGGGGCATACCGCAGCATTGGCATATCAATTTCCGGGGAGAACCCAAAAGCGTATTGATGGATACATCAAACAATTGCGACAGCAGTTTTAGTGTTTCGGTATTCGGCACGGTTTCACCGGTTTCCCAACGGGATACGGCCTGGCGGGTAACAAACACTTTTTCTGCCAGGGCATCCTGGGACAATCCGCTTCTGGTGCGGAGCTGATAGATAACATCCTTTGTATTCATGTTGATTACCTCCTTTTATAGATATAATAGCACTGCTTCCACAGAAAGCCAAGCAACTGGCAGTTGCTATGGGCATTTTTTCGAAGAATCCATATCATCTTGACGCGGCAGCCGGGAAACGATGCGTGAAGGGGACAAGCACAGCTTTTTTACAGGAATTTGACATGGATTTTACCAAACCATGGTATCGCCCATTTTCCTGCTTGTATATAATAGAAAAAACGGTTAAATGACACAGTGGACCACGGGAGGGTTATCTCAGCACATTCATTCACCCTTTTCCGGAGAACCAGGAAGGAGACAGATATGGACAACAAACTTGATTTTAACCAGAAGACAGGATTCATCTGCGATATGGACGGCGTGATCTACCACGGGAACCACATTCTGCCCGGCGTTGCGGAATTCATTCAGTGGCTCCATGACGAAAAGAAGGAATACCTGTTTTTAACCAACAACAGTGGATATACCCCAAAGGAACTGAACCAGAAGCTGGCTCGCATGGGACTGGATGTTCCTGAGGAGCATTTCTATACCAGCGCTCTGGCTACAGCGGCTTTTCTAAAGGAACAGGCCCCCGGCTGTTCGGTATTTGCCATTGGAGAAGCCGGTCTGCTGAACGCACTTTATGATGCGGGTATTACCATGAATGACGTGAACCCGGACTATGTCGTTGTGGGAGAGGGGCGGTCCTATTCCCTCGATACCCTGACCAAAGCCACCAATCTGGTTCTTGCTGGCGCAAAGCTCATTGGTGCGAATTCTGATGTGTCCGGCCCCATCGAAAACGGAATTGCCCCTGCCTGCCGGGCGCTGGTGGCTCCCATTGAGATGGCCACCGGAACCCAGGCTTATTTCTGCGGAAAGCCCAATCCGTTGATGATGCGGACCGGCCTGCGTCTGCTGAACTGCCATTCCGGAGACGCTGTCATGGTGGGAGACCGGATGGATACCGATGTGATCTCCGGTATGGAGAGCGGCATGTCCACGGTACTGGTACTTTCCGGCGTTTCGACAACGGAAACCCTGAAAACCTATGCCTACCGTCCCACTGTGGTGCTCAATGGTGTAGGAGACATTGTAACGATGGCGCGCGCCATTGCAAAGGAATCAGGACGCTGATACAACAGGATACAAGGTACGCATATTCCCGGTCAAAGCGATGGTAAAAACTGCTTTAACCGGGAATTTCTCAAGATACAGGGGGGGAAATTTTACTTCAGTCACTCCGTCGGGAGTCGTTATGGTCAACGTATATACTGTGTTTATTATTCATACGAGCACCACTTTTTTATTATAGTAAGAATAACCGCAACTTGTATCAAAGCTGCGGTTATTCTTTGTAACATCGCAACACGATAGATGCCGCTCAACATCATTTCAATCGTCCGCGAAGCGGATACCTCACTTCTTCACGATTCACTGTTACTTATTACTTGCCCAAAATCCCGAATGCGCGGACGAGTGAATAGTGAATCGTGAAAAGGTAATAAGTAAAAATCCCGAACGCTTTCACATTCGGGATTTTTGTAATATCAAAACACTATAGATGCCGCCTTCTGGCGGCCGCGCCGAGTGGCGCGTCAATTCGGAGCGAAGCGGAGAATTATCATAGGCGGAATTCATTTCCGCCGTTAAATGATAAAATGGCGCTGAGGGCCGCTCCGCCGGACCGAAGCCCAATAAAAATGCCACGACTTTTAGTGGTGCAACTTAGGGATGCGCAATCCCGGAAAAATATCGGCATAGTTGGTATGTATTTACCGGCTATGCCGATTTTTCTGTATTTGTTACGGTTGGCGGTGTGAATTCGCCGATGCAGTTCCAGACGATTCGGATGCGCTGAACCTTCTGCCCGTCAATCCGCTCTGCCTGGTACACATACACCTTCTCCACAAATTCCCGGACGATCTCAGCGGTGAGTTCCTGCACATCTGTATACTTGCGCACAAGAGTCAGGAAGTGATCAACATTGACGGAGCGGTCTTTTTCGGCGGCAAGCAGCTTTTTCAGTTCTGCCACCCGGCTCTCCAGCCCCTTCTGCTCCTCTTCATAGTTGGCCGTCATTCTGGCGAAGCGTTCGTCGCTGACCTTGCCCTCCAGGTTGTCCTCATAAAGCCGCTGGATAATATCATCCAGTTTGCGGATTCTGGCTTGGGCCTGCTCCAGTTCCCGTTTCCCGTCCCGGAGACTTTTGTCCAGTTCGGTCTGTGATTTTTGAGTGATCAGTTCCACAAAATCAGCTTCATGCTCTCTGGCATAGGCGGTCACCGTCTGAATCCCATCAAGAAGCAGCCGCTCGAGAACCTCGTTTCGGATCTGGTGGGAACTGCATCCGCCCTTAATCTTCCGGTAGGTGGAGCATACCATGTATTCCTTTTGCGGAAGGTTTCTGCCCCGAACCTGGTAGAGTTTCTTGCCACAGTCTGCGCAGAATACCATTCCGGAGAGAATCGGCATTTCTCCCATCGGTGTAACCCGGCGTCTGCCATCCCGGATGCGCTGTACAATATCGAAGGTCTCCCGGTCAATGATGGCTTCGTGGGTATTCTCAAAAATCTGCCATTGGGACGGGTCATTCTTCAGCTGCTTCTTGTTCTTGTAGGACTTGCGGTAGGTCTTGAAATTCACCGTGTGCCCCAGATACTCCATCCGGGTGAGAATGTGGGAAATGGTGCTGTTCTGCCAGGTGTAATCGTCACCGACCGTGCGGTTGTCCGGTGTGGCTCTGCCATGCGCTCTGGCATAGGCGGTCGGGTTCATGTAGCCCCGCCGCATCATTTCCTTTGCGATCTGCTGCGGCCCATAGCCAGATACACAGAGATGGAAGATTTCCCGCACCACATTTGCGGCCTCCTCATCAATGATCCAGTGGTTTTTGTCCTCCGGGTCTTTGATGTAGCCATAGGGCGGATTCGTGCACAGCGGCTTGCCGGACTGTCCTTTGGATTTGAACACAGCCCGGATTTTGCGGCTGGTATCCTTGGCATAGAACTCATTGAAAATGTTGATGAACGGGGTCATGTCATTTTCGGTGCCGTTGATGCTGTCCACGCCGTTGTTGATGGCAATGAAGCGAATATCGGCATTGGGAAAGACCATCTCGGTATACATACCGACCTGCAGGTAGTCTCTGCCCAG
>JBJDYH010000118.1:0-3449 GCA_051867135.1 Faecousia sp.
TGGAGGGTTGACACTTACGTTTTTTGCTCTATCCGCCGGTAGGTTTGACGCTTACACTCTATAGTTCAAATGATGTTCAAATTTTGAATTAAATGTTCATTCTCTGCGTTGATTTTGTTCAAATGATCCGCTATACTATAAGCAGGAAACGTTTTGGAGGTGTCTGACATGGCCAGGATGATGACGATCAACGAAGCAGTCGAGCGATGGGGGATTTCCAAGTCCATGCTTGCGCGCCTGTGCCGAGAGGGGAGGATTGCGGGGGTGCAGAAAACCAAGGGCTTATGGATGATTCCTGTAGATGTGCAATATCCAGCGGATGCGCGTGTCAAATCCCATGGAGTTGTAACCAGGAGGCCTGTTTTGAAGAAGCTTCCACTTCCCATCGGCATTTCCGATTACCGCAAGGCGTCCTCCGAGTATTACTATGTCGATAAGACGCTGATGATTCGCGACTTTCTGGACGAAGTTCCCATGGTGTCCCTGTTTACACGTCCCCGTCGCTTTGGCAAGACGCTGAACATGGATATGCTCCGCACCTTCTTTGAAAAGACCGATGAGGATACCTCGGTGTATTTCACCGACAAGAAAATCTGGGCCTGCGGCAAGGCATATCGGGCGCATCAGGGCAAGTACCCTGTGATTTTCCTCTCCTTCAAGGATGTGAAATGCAGAACATGGGATGAAACCTACGATCTGATCACCAAGTTGATCATCATGGAATACAAGCGTCACCATGAACTTGCTTCTGCCGATAATCCAGATTTCGATTTCTATCAGAGAATCGTTCAGCGTGAAGCAGAGCCAAACGACTTTATGTTGTCTCTGATGATGCTTTCCAAAATGCTGCATGAGTATCATGGAATTGAGCCGATGGTGATCATCGACGAGTATGATACGCCGATCCAGCAGGGACACTCCTGCAGCTTTTATGATGATGTGGTTCTGTTCATCCGCAACCTGTTCTCTGGCGCCTTTAAGGATAATAGGCATCTGAGATACGGCTTTTTGACGGGAATTCTTCGCGTTGCTAAGGAGAGCATTTTCAGCGGCCTGAATAATCTGAAGATCAATTCCATCCTTGACGACAGGTACAGTGAGTATTTCGGATTCACGCCGGATGAAGTCCGAGAGATGGCTGCTTACTATTCTGCAGAGGATAAGGTTGATGAGCTTTGCGAATGGTACGACGGCTATCGGTTTGGTCATACGGAGATCTTCAATCCATGGTCTGTGGTCAACTATTTCAGCAATACGTGCAGACCTGGCTGCTACTGGGTTTCTACCGGCAGCAACGAAGTGATTGGCGAAGTTCTGACCCATGCCGATGAAGAAACGTATAAGCGACTTCACGCGCTCCTTAACCGTGAATCCTTCCTGACTTATGTGGATACCAGCGTAATCTACCCCCAGATCCAGAAGAACCCCACTTCCATTTACAGCTTTTTGTTGGTCGCGGGATATCTGAAGGCGGAAGAAACAGGCTATGCACCATCCGGCGACCTGATGTGCAGGGTTTCTCTGCCCAACAAGGAAATTGCTTTCGTCTACAACAAAGAAATCCTGTCCAGGCTTGAACCCCTCGTTCCGCAGGCGCTTGCGATTTCCATTCAGGAAGCGATTTGGAGAAATGATGGTGAGCAGCTCAAGAAACTGCTCGAAAAGCTTCTGAGCGAAACTGTCAGCTTTTATGATACAGCCAAGGAAGTTTTCTACCATGGTCTTGTACTCGGTCTGTGCGCCATGTTTAGCGATCACTACTGCGTCACATCCAACCGTGAATCTGGTAATGGCAGATACGATATTCAGTTGATGCCCAAGGTTGCAGACCGTCCAGGCTTTCTCTTTGAACTGAAAGCAGAAAAAGATTGCACCAGCTCCAGGCTCAAGGAGCTGGCGCGGATTGCCTTGCAGCAGATTGAGGACAACCACTACGGCGCTGAAATGCAGAGCAAGGGAGTTCGGATGATCGTCAAATATGGGGTGGCTTTCAGTGGCAAGAATGTAGAAATCGCTACATCCGAGGAAGTATTCAGTATGGCGACAAGTGATGTACAGAGGGAATGATGGACAAGAACAATAAGCAATGCCTGCGCTGCGACAAAAAAATGAAGTAGCAGTTTATTGGTTTACAGCATTGCAGATGTGGTATGAGCTGATAACGCGACATCGGCTTCTTTGAGAGAACACAGGATAGGGTATTTGTACTTGAACGTAAGATGATTGGAAAGAAGGCGAGGCGAGTTCCAATTATCCATCGAACATCATAACCGAGGATTCCATGGCGTTCATCAATGAGCGCCTTTTTCTATGTCAAAAAGAAAGCGTACTCATATCAATGCCAATGGTTCAGACTATAATACTCGAATATTTGCAAGTCAAAATGATTATATTATTAAGATGAAAACAGTTCTTGTAACCACTTGACATATTGCTCGTTTTGCTCTGGATGCAGGCGTAGCATGCGGCGTCTATCAGGAACGGTAAGAAATTCAAATATTTTTTCTTTGTGTATGCTTAAGTCAAGCTTGTTTGATGATATAGCTACGAATTGTATTCCGGGAAGCCCATTTCTACTTTCCGGAATAACGGAGGCACATATCGCTAAACTGCCATTGAGATCAGAACTGTTGATAGTGTAGTCAGGATCTGGGAACATGATAAAGAAACGAGTTGGATTTTGCTCATTGATACCGTATAGATAGACGAAGCGAGGATAATCAATAACAATCTTAACACTATGCTTATTGGACTCTGTTGTTATGGATGCCTTAATGAAATGCATCCTGATATCGTTTTCGGTTTTGATGAACGCTTCACACAAGAGAGGGTCACCATCACATATTGTATAATAGTACATATACCATTCGCGATTACGATATCTTCGAAGTGCACACTCAGGAATGATGGTTGGCCGCAGAAGATCGGATGCGATATCATCCTTATATGACAGGTCCGCATATTCGGCTGGCAGTTCGTGATACAGGAGCGCGTCCGCTGACACGCCCAAGATTTCAGCCATATCAATAAGCTTCTTCAGCGGCGGTATGCTCTCTTTCGCAATGTACTTTGAGAGGGTTTGGTGGCTTATCCCTATCTTTCTGGCTAATTCTGCCTGCGTTAATCCGTTTTTATTGAGCAGATACAGTATGTTTGAGGGAAGAAGGGCAATGGCGTTGGAAGAAATCTGCGTAGTGCCTGAATCTGTTCTTGCTGTGCTCATAAGAGTCTCCTAATCACCAAGAAAACATTCTATCATGAATCAAGGACCGCAGCAACGTGCATCGGAAGGAAAAATCAGCGCATTTAGCACATGTTCATAGGGGGGTCTTTGCGCTACACTCTAAAGGGAGCAGAAGAAAGGCATGATTCTTGTGTCGCAGATATGAGGTACAGAAAGAGAAACCTTTCTTCCATTTGAAACGTCATTATTGGGAAAGGAGAATACC
>JBJDYH010000119.1:0-3447 GCA_051867135.1 Faecousia sp.
CAGATATAATATTTTGGTCTATCCGGGTGTAGCCCAGTTGGTAGGGCGCCACATTTGGGACTTCTGAAGCGCTTATCCATTCGCTTTTTCCGGAGCCGCTGAAACCCTTAATACTCTAAGCAAATCTTTCTTTCCCAGTTTTCGTAAAATCCTCTCAAAAGCAGATCACACCACAGGTTTGCTACTTCAACGCAAAATTTCATATTCTATCTCCGGGTGTGGCGCAGCTGGTAGCGCGGGTGGTTTGGGACCATCAGGCCGCAGGTTCGAACCCTGTCACTCGGACCAAACAATGATAATCCGAACTACATTATCCAAGTGGGTAGTGTGTTCGGATTTATCATTTCTATTGAAAATGTACTTTAAATGGGCAAGGGCGGGAGATGTTCCCGCCCTTGTGTTTTCTGTTATTGCACTATATAATGAAATTATAAACAATTCTATAAATTAATCGGATTTTCAGGGGGTGCGTTGGTGATGGTGAAAAAAAGAAGGAAGCTATATGTACTTATCCTGATATTTCTCACGGTGTATGTTTGTTTTTCCGCCTTTTTAGGGTTTCCGTTAGGCTTTGGTAAAATCACGGAGCGAAATGCAGCAAAAAATTATTGTAGCATCGTTTATCCACAGGCACAACTTGGAAAAACCGTATTCAACCCTGTTGCCAATGGATATCAAACGGTAGTCTATTTAGATGGGGAACCGAATTATATCGGTGTCAACCTTACGGAGCAGACCATCTCTGACCCTTATCGGGCAGCATCATTCTTAAAGGGAAGTGGAGTTGGAGCACTCGAATCAGAATTAAAGCGCACACACGACTGTTTTATCGCCTGCCAGGTTGTTTGGCCTTGTAATGATCTGGCAACACCTGTTATGAGTTTGAGATTGGACTATACAGATTATGAGAGTTCTCCTCTTCCCGATGAGGGGCAAATCAAGGAACTCCTCGCTCCTGTCGTACTGGACTGTATCATCCAAGTCGAAGAGCTCTATCCTCTGAACAAAGCAATTATTAAATACTATCATCCTGATTTCAAGCCGGATGAGCATGGTATGACATGGAGAACTATGGAAATCTCTTTGAACCATGATATACCACGAACAAAAGAACTATTGGATACAGCAGAATTAACAGCAGGCTGATTTATGATGCCTGCGAGGAAGGCAGAATAGATTGACTATTGTTCATCATACATGACAACTTCCAGTTTGTCGGATAGACGCAAGCAAAGGCGGGAGCATCGTTAAAGATGTTCCCGCCTCTTGTTACACCTGTTTCTGTTGCTCAGTTTCCCGCTGGGCCATCCATTCCGCAAACTCCCGCTGTCCTTCCTCAATCTTGAAAAACGCCTGTATCTCCGGGAGCAGGACACGGGCCAGGGCTTCCACCTCGTGATAGGGTATCCCGGTGCCGTAGTCATTGACCTTCTTTTTCCTCGCCATAGGAACCGCCCCCAGTCTTAAAGCTGCCTCTCGTCGAACAGGTAGCCCTGGAACACTGTCCCGTCCCCGGTGATGAAACGGCCCCTTGCGTCCTTGGGAATCTGCTCGGCGGCGCTGGTGTTGTCCAGGATGATTTGGGAAAGCACGCTGTCCGCTCTGCCGCACACCAGGAAATCCAGGTTGTTTCTGATCTGGCCAGGGAGGATGTTGGCGTCGGACCAAACAATGATAATCCGAACTACATTATCCAAGTGGGTAGTGTGTTCGGATTTATCATTTCTATTGAAAATGTGCTTTAACAGACAAGGGGGGGAATGCTAGTTCCTGCCCTTGTCTGTTTATCAATTCTATGATATAATTTATCATGCTTTCCGCACAACAAATACCGCTTTAGGAGGTGCAATATGAAAATATATAATAAAAAATATTTTATATGGGGCATCATCTTTTTTATTCCTTTGCCGCTATTTGTATTTGGGGTCATAAAAGCCGAATTGTATCAATGGTTCCTTTCCATCGGGCTTTCCGCAAAGTTCTTGTTTGCCGGGCTTTCAAAGCAAGAGAGTGAACGGCAAGATAATATCGAAAACAATTATCAGAGTGTGTCACAGAAGCTTTTTGGGAAATACGCTTGGATAAAAACAAATCTTCCATGGTTTATAACTGGAGGCTTTTTTACAGTTACCCTATTGATAAGATTTCTATTTGATATTGTTATTCCTGTATGGATTGCCGTTTGTTTTGTAATTGTGCTCACAATCTCTGTTTTTTATAGTATTGGCCTTAATCGCGAAATTACAGAATATATTGACAAAGAAACGAATTCTAACAGCCAGACCAAGAGTTGAGCTAAAATAGACAAGGCGGGAGCATCGTTGTAGATGTTCCCGCCTGCTTTATCATGCCTGTTTCTGTTGCTCAGTTTCCCGCTGTTTCTTCCATTCGGCAAACTCCCTCTGCCCTTCCTCGCTCTCGAAAAAGGCCTGTATCTCCGGGAGCAGTACACGGGCCAGGGCCTCTACTTCATGGTAGGGTATCCCGGTGCCGTAGTCGTTGACCTTCTTCCTCGCCATAGGAGCCGCCCCCAGTCTTAAAGCTGCCCCTCGTCGAACAGGTAGCCCTGGAACACCGTCCCATCCCCGGTGATGAAACGGCCCCTTGCGTCTTTTGGTATCTGATCGGCGGCGCTGGTATTGTCCAGGATGATTTGAGAGAGGATATTATCCGCTCTGCCGCACACTCGGAAATCCATGTTATTCCTGATCTGGCCGGGAATGATGGCTGCGTCCGGGCGCTGGGTGGCGAGTATCAGATGGATACCAAAGGCACGGCCCAGGCGGGCGAGGGTGGCGAGCTTGTTTTCAATCTGGGCCAACCGTTCCTTGTCCTCCTTGCTCCGGCCTGTCTTGTCCAGCACCTCCGCCACCTCGTCACAGGCGAACACCAGACGAGGCAAACCATCTCCCGTGACTTTGTTGTATGCGTCAAGGTCAGGACACCCTGTTTCAGCCAGCCGCCCCTTGCGGTATTCCAGTACAGCCACAAGCTGCCCAAGAATGTAAAGCAAATCCTGTTCGTTAAACACCATGTGGCACCGCTGCCGCCAGACTTTGGGGAAGTCCACGCCGCCCTTGAAGTCAGCAATATAGACCTCGGCCCCCTTGCGGAGCGATTGCATGAGCAGCAGCTTCAGCAGTACGCTCTTTCCGCTGCCTGTGGAGCCGCCCAGTAGGATGTGGGGGATGTGGGCCAGATTGACCGTCACAGGCCCCGTGAGGCTTTCCCCAAGGGTCAGCACGAAGCTGTCCGGGGAAAGATAGGCGTCACTCCACCGCAGCACCTCCGGCAAGCTATTCTGAGCGGAAACGGTATACATCAGCACCCGGCTCTTGCTCTTGCCATAGACCATTTTCACGATGGACACATCCAAGGCCGCTTCTATCGCCGCCCGCTTGTCCTCCCATACCGTGAGGGGGATACTCTGGTTTCGGAACTCCCAGA
>JBJDYH010000120.1:0-3435 GCA_051867135.1 Faecousia sp.
GAAGCGTGCATCATCAGCGGGGATCTGAGCGCTGTATGCGCCGACGGCAGCATCCGGCTGCAAATGCCGGATGGCACAGCCCGGCGGATTCCGGTTGCAGGAACCATCGCAGACAGAGAGCGCACCGTGATCGTCCCCTGGCAGGTGTATCGGGACGAATACGCGCAGCTTGGCAGATACGGTCAATCGCTGGATGAGTTTTCGTTCCTGGTGGCTGACAATACCAGGCTAGCCCCGCTGTGTGCCGCGCTGGAAAACATATTCGCAACGGACAACGCCATTGGCGAAGCTTCCCGTGAACTCCTGCTCATTCAGGATATGCAATACCAGCAGAATATGCTGTATGCAAAGCGAAACCTGGCGGTGGTTCGGCTGATTGCCCCCATCCTGCTGCTCAGCGTCCTGTTTTGCGGATGGTGCGTGACCTATCTGCTGTTCCGCGTGCGCAGCTGGGAACAGGTGCTGCTTGTGAGCCTTGGGTATCGCCGCTTCGATGTGATCGCAGCAAGTCTGCTTGAGGTGGGCCTGTCCTGCACGTTGGGATGGCTGGCCGCCATGTGCTTCACGCCCCTTCCTGTTGCACGGGTTTTGCCCATCCTCTGCGCTTTTCTGCTGGGGGCAGCAGTCAGCATTGCCTATCAGGTGCATCAACCCATTCTGCAGCAGATCAAGAAGAAGGAGGCCTGAACATGATTCGGCTGACAAATGTTGCGTACAGCTATATCGGCAAGCATCAGCGGGTGGATGCGCTCAGAGGCGTAACCTACACCTTTGAGCCCGGAAAGCTCTATACCATCATGGGCGCCAGCGGCAGCGGCAAAAGCACCCTGCTGTCTCTTCTGATGGGATACGCCCGCCCGACTGCCGGTGACATCTGTATGGATGCAGTGCCCATCACGCAGATTTCTCCGCACAGATACCGCACAGAGGTTGCCTCCCTGATCTATCAGGAGCTGAATCTGCTCCCGCACCTGACCGTCCTGGAAAATGCAGCTCTGTCGCTGCAGCTGCGCAAGGTGCCGCGCGCAGAAGCGTATGAAAGAGCAGCGAAGCAATTGCGTGCATTGGGCTTGGATGATGCTTACTTCAAGCGGATGCCCTCCATGCTGTCAGGCGGCGAACAGCAGCGCGTCGCCATTGCGCGCGCGTTCTGCGCAGAGGTCAAGCTCCTGCTGGCCGATGAGCCCACGGGGAGCCTCGACAGCAGCAATACGCAGATCGTCATGCGGAGCTTTCGCCAGCTGGTGGACGAGCAGGGATGCACCGTCATCATCGTAACACACGATCCTGAAGTTGCCAAACATGCAGACATTCCGCTGCGGATCAAGGATGGGCTACTAATCCCATGATGTACGTAAACGCTCAATAGTCCTGAGTATTGAAAGGTCTCAGATCCCAGAATCATGAATTTATATCATAAATCAGGGGAATGAATCAGCAATCCCGAAAGCCTGTTTCAGCGCAGCGGCTTGGGCAGTGGTCTCATCGCCACCTTGACTGTCATGAATGAGCACCTGGACTATGATAGCGATGATACCCAGAACAGAGGCTAAAGCAAGCGGATCATCGCTGTCGAAGCGCTCAGACTTCGCATAGCCCAGGTGCTCCCCAAAATGGTACTCAATATATGGGCAAGTCCTCAGTCTGATAAGGTCTTGCCCAAATGCCCACCGGGATGCCGGCTGTGAAAATCCCCAATGCTAAATTCCTTATGGCTTGCTACAGCAACAGCTAACGCATCTCCTAATACTAGAGCAGCAGTCGCACTGGAAGTTGGTGCGTATCCAAGGAAACAAGCTTCTCCGATGGTAGAACCCGTGATACATACATCAGAGTGTAGTGCAAGAGTAGATGTAGGATTACTAGATATGGATATCACAATACATCCTAATGCCTCCACATAGTTCATACATTCTTCTATTTCTACACCTTCTCCGCTATTACTAATGAACAGAACTATATCGTTTGAGCATATGGCACCAAGATCACCGTGTAAAGCTTCCGAGGAATTAATGAAGAAAGATGGCGTGCCAAGACTGGAGAAAGTAGAAGATATTTTCTTTGCAACAAGTCCAGACTTTCCAATGCCTAGGACTGCAACTTTTCCTGTACACATAGATATAATCTCAACTGCGTTGGCAAAGCTATGATCGAGATGATCACGGACATATTCCAGTGCTTCGATTTCCTTGCATAAAACAATTCTTGCTACTGATAAATGATTTTCCTTCATAGGATCAGATCCCTCATTTGGTGTAGTCGTCTATAAATACTGCATCATTCCAGAGCTTCTCAATTTGCTCACGGTATAGGGAATAGCAACCGTCCCCATAGTAGCACATGTAATTCGGACTTTTTGCTGGATCGGTTTCATAAAGATATTGCTGCACATATATTACGCCATTGGGGTCGTCAATGTCAATTCCTACCATTGCAAATGGCATAACAGCGTCAATTGCTTTGAGTTCGATCTGTGGTGAACGCTTTTGATTCCTAAAATGCTCCAATGTTGTGTGAATGTGTCTTGCTAATTCCTCGGGAGAAGTATAAGATAACTGTGCGCATCGATAAATGAGTCGTTCTTCCTCTAAGGTCATAACTAATTTTATCTGTATATCCCTACGAACACAATCGTCAAAACTTGTTGTAACGGTAGATATTAACGATGCACCCGAGATAAACACACTTTTTCGGGCTCTCTGTATTTTGTGTTGGATTGTTGTTCTCGGGACAACAACTTGTGCAAATGAAGGATGTGCATCTCTGGTGTCATGTTTTTTCATCTCAAATAGGTAGGCCTTTATAGCCTTGTCAAGACAGGCTGATATAGATGTACGGAAATCAGTCAAGCTTTTATACTCCACATATAGAGCACCTTTTCCCAAAGCTGCTTTAATATCAGATTTGAATCTCAATAACTGCGTTAGTTCTTCGGATGCTTGAACCGTTTTGCTAGCACGTGATGGTTGCCCAAAGAATAGCAATGCTTGTTTTCCATTGTCCGTATGCTTTTTGATCTCGCCGACTGTATAGGAGAGAGAAGTAGGAGCGCTACGACCTAACTTGGATTTGAATATGCCTATCACCATATCACTCATTGAAAGCAGCTTCTTATCTATTAATTCTTGAGGTTCTGCAGCGACACCTGGTGAAACATCCACTTCCCAAGTTAGTGGTAATACTACACATTTTGTTTCATTTGCATGAAGATGATTCCATTGGTATATCGCAGCCACTGTTGCTTGCCGTTCCTTCAAAACATCTCCTGGCGAAGCTATCATAATACGAAATACGGTTATGTTACACTCCATTTTGGTACCTCCCGTCCATATGGTTCTAAACATATATGTAACAAACAAAGGTAAAGTTTTCAGAAATTCGTAAGCGTCAAACCCTCCACGAGCAACCACGGCCAACAGGGAGAAATACCCCTGC
>JBJDYH010000121.1:0-3425 GCA_051867135.1 Faecousia sp.
TGAGTATTCCGGCCCCAAATCCATCATAAATCCGGGGCATGGAAATCACGATTCCGGTAATGTGGAAATCCATATTCCGGAAATCTGGAAATCAAATCTTCCGAAACTGACAGGAACTCCCATATAATGTATCTACGCACATATTGTGCGAATACATTACAGGAGGTCACATACCATGACCCAATATCGTGAGATCCTCAGACTCACAGCACTTGGACTAAAACAGCGTGAGATTATGGACAGCCTTCGTGTTGCCCAGAAGACGGTGGTAAAAGTCCAGCGCCGTGCAAAGGAATTGGGGATAGCCTGGCCTTTAGACGAGTCCATGACGGATGAAGCTCTGGGGCAGACTCTTTTTCCAAAGGAGGACAAGGTAACCGCTCGGAAACACATGCCCAACTTTGACTACATCCACAGAGAACTTATGCGCAATGGCGTAAACAAGAAGCTTCTGTGGACGGAGTACCTGGAGGAATGCCGCCTGGCAGCCGGGGAGCCGCTTATGTACTCCCAGTTCTGCTATTACATCCAGCAGGATGAGCAGCGCCGCCGCGCGACCATGCACATCACCAGAAAGCCTGGCGAGCAGGTTGAGGTAGATTGGGCAGGCGATCCGGCTTACATCATCGACCCGGACACCGGAGAAACGACAAAGGTATTCCTGTTTGTTGGTGTCATGAGCTACAGTCAGTACCCTTATGTGGAGGGCTTTACCAACGAGCAGCAGAATGCGTGGATTACAGCGCATATCCACATGTATGAGTATTTCGGCGGTGTGGCAAAGCTTCTGGTGCCGGATAACTGCAAGACCGCGGTGATTCGCAATGGCGACTGGAGCGAGCCCCAGCTCAACCGGGTGTATCACGAAATGGCAGAGCATTACGGCTGTGCCATCGTACCGGCCAGGGTGCGCTCTCCCAAAGACAAGCCCAATGCAGAAGGTACGGTTGGTGTCATTTCAACCTGGATTACGGCCGCCCTACGAAATGAGCAGTTTTTCTCTCTGGCGGAACTGAACGCCGTGATTCGGGAGAAGCTGAAAGCATTCAGCCGCCGTCCCTTCCAGAAACGGGATGGTAACCGCTATGATATTTTTGCGGAAGAAGAGTTTCCTTTGCTGGCACCGCTTCCGCCTTCCCGATATGAACTGGCAGAATGGAAACAGCTTACCGTCCAGTTCAATTACCATATCGCCTGCGGAAACATGTATTACTCCGTTCCCCATGAGTATCTGAAGCGGAAGGTGGATGTGCGAATCACAGACACAACCATTGAGATTTTCTACAACAATACACGAATTGCCTCTCACCGCCGTCTCTATGGCCGCAGCGGGCAGTACAGTACTGTGGTTGCCCATATGCCGGAGGACCACCAGAAATATCTGGAATGGGATGGTGACCGTTTTCGGCGCTGGGGTATGCAGATTGGGCCCTGTACTGCGGCTGTCGTCAATGGGATCCTGAACGCTCAGAAGGTTGAACAGCAATCCTACCGCAGCTGCATGGGACTTCTGAAACTCACTGACAAGTATTCCGCCAAGCGATTGGAGACTGCGTGCGCTTTGGCGTTAAGCTATACTGCCGCCCCGAGCTACAAAAGCATTAAGGATATTCTTGCCGCAGGGAAGGACAAACAGAAGGCGGACAATGACAAGAACGCAGAGACAGAGGCAAATGCCTATGCCCTGACCCGTGGTGCGGACTACTACCGGAGGTGATGGGTATGACAAACCAAAGTACGATTGACAAGATGATTGAAATGCGGCTCACCGCAATGTCCGACGCTTTTATCCTCCAGCAAGCGGATCCCAGAATGAAGGATATACCGTTCGAGGACCGGTTTGGTATGCTGGTGGACGTGGAATATACCACCAGAAAGAACAACAGCCTCAAACGACTGATTCACGGAGCTGGTTTTGACCAGCCTGAGGCGCATATCGCGGCAATTGACTATGCCTCCGGCCGCAGGCTGAACCGGGCGCTGATTGAACGCCTGGCCACCTGCGAATACATTACTGAACACAGGAACATATTCATTACCGGGGCAACTGGCAGCGGCAAGACCTATATGGCCTGCGCTCTGGGGATGGAAGCCTGCAAGCAACGTTTCAAGACGAAGTATGTCCGGCTTCCGGATCTTCTGCTGGATCTGGAGATTTCCCGTAGTGAGAATAATTTCAGAAAAGTACTGGCAAAGTACGCCAATCCAATCCTGCTCATTATTGATGAGTGGTTGCTGCTGAAACCAACAGAGAAGGAACAGCACGACATTCTGGAGTTGCTTCATGCCCGGAGACGGAAATCCTCTACAATCTTCTGTTCACAGTATCATGACAGCGGATGGTATGACCAATTGGGCGGAGATGACAGTCCTTTGGCAGAGGCAATTCTGGACCGCATTAAGCACGATGCCTACAAGATAAATATCGTTCCCATGGATCCAGCGAACTACAGGTCTATGCGCGAAGTATACGGGCTTGACAAAGCCCTGAGAGAGTAACCATTATCTGCTCCGGGTATCCATCCCCGGATATCCGGAGCATTGATTTCCACCCGCCGGATTCGTGATTTCCAAATTACCGGATTCGCGCTTTCAGCGCGCCGGAATAACCAGTTCCGGCTTGACCTTAGAATGTGTTTCCCGGAGAAGCTGGCGATGCAAATCGAAAACGGCTTTCTCCGCGGCTGTCAGTGCATCATAGAAAACAAAATCATACTGGAAGCTGTTGTTATACTGGGTAACAACACTCTGAATCGTAGAAATCTGCTTGCCGTTCATATCGGTAGTATCAGCAATCTTCTGCTTCACCATTTCAGTAACGAACACTGGCTGTTTTCCGCTATTGCGAATAACTTCCAGAACTGAACCGGAAGATCTCTGAATCTCATCCGGTGTGACAAAAACAGTTTCTTTCCTGGCACTGAGATGCCGAACGGCATGGGCCTGCACATCCACCCACTTCAGCTCGTCCGCCTGCTTTCCGTTGCTCATCTGCGTAAGGTTGGCGGTGAACACTGAAAGAACAGCTTCCGATTCAGCGGATAATAGGATCGCCCGGATACGGTCAGAGTAAGCGGTGCGCCCCACATTGGTGCGTTCCCGGTTCAATGCCTTGCGCAGGGTTGCGTTCAAGGATGTAATATTGTAAGAGAACAGGAAGTTCTCCTCCTCAGCTACCTTGATGCCATTGATGAAGATCTCAGAAATACCGTTCCGTTTCTGAAGCACCTCGCCATAGTCTGTTTGCTCCAGGTGTTTTATAGGAGCAAACTCCAAAAATAGATCTTTGGCAGTTTCAATATCAGACCTACTGCATCCAATAATGCAAAAATCCGTTCCTTCAAAGTCTTTCTTTACAGGTTCATCTATGTAATGTCTACTGACCAGCCCAAAATTCGTTGCGGCACAAGACATTTCCGGCCATC
>JBJDYH010000122.1:0-3424 GCA_051867135.1 Faecousia sp.
GACTAGAGGATTGGATGGCAGGCATTTCTTCTTTGTAAGGATGGGGATTATTCGGACCGTAGACCGTGGCAGAGGAGGAAAACACCAGCTTCTTGCATCCGAACTCTTCCATTACTTCCAGAAGGGTTAGGGCACTGTCAATGTTGTTACGGTAATACTGCAAGGGCTTACGGACACTTTCACCCACCGCTTTGAAGGCGGCAAAGTGAATAGCGGCATCAATCTTGTAGCTTGCAAATACATCCCTGAGCCGCTCTTTGTCAGCAGCATCAAACTGGTAGAATGCAGGCCGCTTGCCGGTAATCGTTTCGATTCGGTCAATCACATCCAGCTTGGCATTGGACAAGTCGTCTACAATAATTGTTTCATGGCCTGCGTTCAGCAGTTCCACAACGGTATGGCTTCCGATATATCCTGCACCGCCGGTAACAAGAACAGTCATCTGTTTTCCTCCTGATTTACATATTCAATGAAACGCTCAAAGGCCGATCTTCCCTCAATGGTGCGTTTATAGACACCAGCATGCTCCAGAACCTTGGCAAAAACCTTACCTACCTCCATCTTCAAAATGCAGGAAATATTATCGGCAGTAAAGTTATGGATCTGCTTCAATTCTTCAACCCAGGGTTTGTGCTTCTCAAGTTCCCCATTCAAAGGACGAGCATTCAAAATAGCATCTTCCAATTCAGCCAGTTCCTTTTTCAGACGGGCAGGCAAAACTGCCAGTCCCATCACTTCGATCAGTCCAATGTTTTCCTTTTTGATGTGGTGCAATTCCGCATGGGGATGATACACACCCAGAGGATGCTCCTCCGTAGTGATGTTATTTCTGAGCACCAGATCCAGTTCGTAATTTCCATCCCGGCGGCGGGCAATGGGCGTAATTGTGTTGTGGGGTACACCCTTGGTTTCCGCAAAGATAAAGGCCGCCTCATCGGTATAACCACGCCAAGAGCGCAGAATTTTATCTGCCAGTTTGACAATCCGTTCCCGGTCGGGGCCATTCAGACGGATAACGCTCATGGGCCATCTTACAATCCCAGCGCATACATCCTCGAACCCCCTAAAATGGATTTCCTGCTCAATGGGCGCACGCTCCATAGGAAAGCTGTAATGTCCACCCTGGAAATGCTCATGGCTCAGAATACTGCCTCCTACAATTGGAAGATCAGCATTGGAACCGACAAAGTAGTGCGGGAAGATGGTGACAAAGTCGAGCAGCTTTTCAAAAGCCGACTTGTCAATCTTCATGGGGGTATGTTCTGCGTTAAAGACAATGCAATGCTCGTTGTAGTAGACATAAGGACTGTACTGGAGATACCAGTCGGCACCTGCAATGGTAACGGGAATAATTCGGTGATTCTGCCGCGCTGGGTGATTGATCCGGCCTGCGTACCCCTCATTCTCTGCACAAAGCTGGCACTTTGGATAGCCGGACTGCGGTGCAGCTTTCGCTGCGGCGATTGCCTTGGGGTCTTTTTCCGGCTTGCTTAAATTGATCGTAATATCGAGATTACCGTATTCCGTAGCAGTTTTCCAACGCATGTCTTTTTGAATGCGGTAGCGTCGAATGTAATCCGTGTCCTGAGAGAATTGATAGAACCAGTCGGTTGCCTTTCGGGCATCTTGCATATAAAGGGAAGCGAATTTAGCACGCACTTCTCTGGGCGGTGGTGTTAAAACACCCATCAATTTGGTATCCAGAAGATCGCGGCTGGTGATGTCCTCTTCGATAATTCCTCTTTCTACTGCATCATCCAGCAGTCCCTGGAGGATAACCTCCAGGGCCATTTTGCTGGGCTCTACGGGTTCATAGACGGATAGCTGGAGAGAGGAAATGAGCTGATTTATGATAAACGCCTTGTCACAGGGCTCAAACAATTCCTTGTCCAAGCCATACTGCACCAAAGCGGAAATGTACGAATTGACATTCATGGAGATCCCTCCTTTTTAGGGTGTGGGGTGAACCTCGTTCACCCCGATGTTTTATTTTACTCGGATACCGCCCTGGGGGCGGATGTTCAGCACATGGCACTTATCCGCACCCAAGACCGCTTCTATGCCGGATATAAAAGCATCCAACATATCAAACGGAACAAACGCTTGTACGGTGCCGGCAAAGCCGCCGCCATGAACACGGTACGCTCCTCTGCCCTGGAGCAGAACATCGCACAATGCCAGTGCAACAGCCACTTCCTGGTGTTCAACTGCGCCCGTGGGGGAAATATTTTGCAAGTACATCCAGGAACTTCTGCCGGACTCCTTTACAAGCTGCAAAAACGCATCCATGTTTCCGGATTTCAGTGCTTCAACCTGTTTCAATACACGGCTATTCTCCTGATAAATATGGATTGCTCGGAGAATTGCCCGGTCAGGAACCTTGCCGCGAAGTTCTGGCAGCGCGGAAAAGAACGTATCCGCTGGGATTTGCCGCAGCACCTCTTTCCCGAAAAAAGCGGCGACTTCTCGCATCTCTGTGGGAATGGCGGCATATTCATCGGTCAAGTCCGCATGGTCTGCGCCACTGTCGATAATACACAGGGCATAACCTGCTTTTGCCAGGTCAAAGTCAATTTTTTCGATGATCGGTTCCTGGGGATTTTCAAAGTCCATATAGACCAGCCCGCCAACGGAGGATGCCATCTGATCCATCAGACCGCATGGCTTACCAAAGTACACATTTTCTGCGTACTGACCAATCTGAGCGATTTCCACAGCAGACAGCCTCTTATCGAAGAACAGCTCATTCAGGATGGTTCCGAACAGCACCTCAAAAGCTGCGGAGGAACTGAGGCCGCTGCCGGGAAGGACGGTGGAGTTGACTACCGCATCAAAGCCCCGAAGCTTTGCACCTCTCTGGACAAAGCTGTAAGCAACGCCGCGAATCAGTGCGGCCGTGCTGTTCTTTTCTTCCTCCCGAACCGAAAGGTCATCCAGATCTACTTTCATGGTGGGATATCCCTGGGATTGAATCCAGATATTATTGGTGCCGTTCAGCCAGACATCTGCAACTGCTTCCAGATTCACCGCGGCTGCAAGAACGCAGCCGCATTGGTGATCCGTGTGATTTCCGCTGATTTCCGTTCTTCCGGGAGCGGAAAATACATAGTGCTTTTCCATGGTTCTTCTCAAAACTTGAAAGTTGATAACTTTTACTTATACCTTACGGGAAGCCAGAACCTGCTTATTGGCCTTTTCGACATTCAATTGGGTCAGCAGGAAGGTGACCAGTCCGCAGAAGATCGCGGGCAGCCACAGGTACATGACATTCAGCATGGTAATAACGGAGTCGGGCTGAACAGCCGCACCACCCTGAATAAAGCCGCTTGCAGCCAGCAGCCAGCCGGAGATTGCGGTACCCAGACCACCACCGAGCTTAACACCCAGAGAGGTGCAGGAGTACATGGTGCCATCGATACGCTTA
>JBJDYH010000123.1:0-3419 GCA_051867135.1 Faecousia sp.
AGCACAGCGGAATGCATGAGGCCGCATATCTGCGAGCCTCACTCGACACAAAAAACTTATAGTAAAATGTAATTGTAAGTTGGGTTTTGCCTGATGATGGAACTATTGTAACATACAGAGAGAAAACAATCAAGAACATTTGTGCGAAATATGTCTAGAGAATAAAAGTTTTGCGGTATCTAGCTGGCAAAGAGAATCATCTTATGTACGGATAAGGTGTATCCTTCATAAAGGCATTCAGCGCCATGCGATGGTGCTTCCGACAGATGTGGGTGTTGTAGAATGCGTCACGGAAAATCCACATTTGTTCATGCATATGGAGACGCAAATTATTGTTACGCTTTTGCCAGTCATATGTTATGATGCCATCCGTCCGATGCATAGCTCTATCGATCTCGCAGACAAAATCATAAACCTGATCGGCAGTGTATTCGTAGCTTGTCTTGAAATCCTTAAAATATCGGAAGATGTATCCATCCTCCATAGCCGGGGCGGAAATGAACACTTCGTATAAAGGCAAGCTGATTTTGCGAACAGTCATATCACGATATTTGGATCGACGCCGAAAAGTGTCTGACCAGAAATCAATCTGCTCCACCATATCACAGATATGATTGATCTTGTCGCAGCCAATATCTAATATTGCGTCTACGAAACGGCACAGCTCATAGTGACAGACTGTTTCCTTGTCCATAGTGCGTACATCTTCCTGCGTTGTCGGAGGGATGTAGTACTTCCCAACCATGGATTCTTTAATGCCTGCATCGTGAAAACCAAAACGCTCCAGAAAAGGAAGGGGATCCGTTTCTGTGATGGAAACCACTTCGTCAAAAATGGATTTGAGTAATACATACTTGGCCTGATGATATTCATAAATGAAGATCCATAGTGTTGCAAAGCTACTTCCGAATACACCAGAAGCCAAGACAAACAGAAGCTCGGTGGCACCCTCATTCCGACCGTGCCAACATAATGCGATTATGATCAGGCTGAGTAGAATCATCCCTATGGATATATTGATTGCGTTCTTTTTAGCGCTCATTTTTCTTCCTCCAGATGTTGCAATATTGAATTCTGACTGTGACCATCGTATGTTATGCAAATCGTGTTGTCAAGTGGTGCGAGAAAACTTCAAAGGCAAGTTACATCAAAATACGGCAACACAGCCGACACAAATCCTTTTATCGATCCTTACCCTGTAACAGGTACACAAATCCGCTACAAAGCCGAATTTCATAATCCAGACACATCTTCGGCAGAAAAACCTACGAAAAACCCGCCTAAAAGCGTGAAAAACTGCCCTCAAAACAGGTAAAATTAAGGCTCTGTTATGCTTCGATAAAGCAATGGAAAAACACTTCTTAAAAGAACAGAAATGTGGCATCTATGGTGCTGTTCAAGCGGCTATTCTTTGTTTATAGCGGGACCTATTCTTAACGATTTTGGGAGTCCGTTTTGGACTCCCATTTCGGCGTTATGAGGTGGTTACCGGCGGATGGGTGAGGCCATCCACCATGATTTGGGTCGCTAGCTGGAAGCCCATGACGAAGGCATCACGCTCCGCAATTACCGCCGCTTCCAGCTGCACATCCAGAAGTTTTTCAATCCCTTTTTGCAGCTCTGGGGACAGGCTCGGCAGCAGGCTGTCTTTCTCGTCTGCCGCTTTGCGCAGTGCCTAGGCATACTCGCTGTCTTTCCGTATGGACGGCTCATTGGGATAGATGTTTCCGTACCATAGTTCTTCCAATATGTTCATATGCGTTACCTCCCTTGCGACAACACCAAATACCACAGAAGTCCTCGGAAGTCTGGCCCCAAAGAAAAGAATCGGCAGAAGCAACAAAAGGATGTTGCGATAGAACTGCAAAATATAGGTTGATTTATAGCTATTTCTGCGTATAATAGAAGCAGGAGGATGATTGATATGAGAATTGATACCAATGATATTATTTCCGTGACTGAGGCCAATCAGAATTTCTCCCGCGTGACCCGGATCGCGGAGAAAAGCGGTCAGGCTGTTATTTTTAAGAACAACCGTCCCCGGTATATGCTGATCGACCTGGAGAATTCACCGATTCTGGATATGACAGAGGATGAAAAGATTGATGTAGTGGCTGCCCGTATTCTGAAGCGGTTTAAGCCCGCCTTCCAGGAGTTGGCCAAATGATCAGGTTTTCAAAAGAGAAGGTGCTGCTTCTGCACCAACTGATTGCCGAGGAGACCGGCGGTAGTGTCGGCGTCCGTGATGAGGGCCTCTTAGAGTCTGCGCTTGAGACTGCTTTTTCCAGCTTTGGAGGTCAGGAATTCTATCCTTCCAAGGAAGAAAAGGGTGCCTGACTGGGCTATAACTTGATTTCCAACCATGCCTTTGTGGATGGCAATAAGCGAATCGGTGTTTATGTGATGCTCACATTTTTGGAGGTCAACGGCATCCGCTTGGACTGCACCAATGAGGATGTGGTGAAAATCGGACTGGGTGTGGCAGATGGCAGTATGGATTATGAGGCACTACTTGCCTGGGTGAGAGAACACCGAATCTAAGGGATTTTATTTGTTTTCCTTTTTGTTAGTACCCATCTGACGGCACATCTTGGTGCCGCAGAATGGCATAGATGATTTTCTCAAACATAAGCATTTTTTGGCTATGCGGATGGAGCTGATACAATGACAATTCTATTGAACCAAGTGATCGATGCCATCGAGATGGCTTGCGATTCTTATACTGAATTTTATGACAGGCAGACTGGAGAGACGGTATCTCTGCCTGATCCTGTGCAGACAGGTGAAGCGGATGAGGAACTGGAGGAACTTCTGGAAACAGACCCGGATCGTTTTCTGCGCTTCCCTACGAAATTTGAGATTCATGAATACAGCATCATGGAAAGTTTTATTGAGGCGCTTCCAGCCGGAAAGATTCGTAATGAACTTGCTCAGGCGATTCGTGGCAGGGGTGCATTCAGAAGATTCAAAAGTTCAATTCGCTATTATGGGATCGAACAACTATGGTATAATTATCTGGAGAACGCTTACCGTGAGATCGCTATCCGCTGGTGCGCAGAGCATGATCTGAAGTATATAGAGAAGTAAATATCTGGGGATGAAAGCAATGGGAAAAGAGATGCTGGAAAAGTGGAGAAAGATATATAACTTTGCACAAATGATCGCTGCCTTTGATCCCTGGGAATTGTTTGCGGAAGAAAATACATTTGCGCTGGTTCCCAAAGGAACGAGAAACGAACACTATTTTTCGTTCGTAGCACAATCCTCCGGACGATGCGGCATTGCCATTTATCCGAGCGGTAATGCTTATGTGGCTGCGCAATGCCGCTTACATGGCGCGAACCCAAAACGAGAACCGCTGTTTGATTTGCAGGATGCGGTGATCTTGCTGTGGGGAGATCGGGAAGATGTCAGCAAAG
>JBJDYH010000124.1:0-3417 GCA_051867135.1 Faecousia sp.
AATTTATTTTCAAAAAACTATTGACATTTCCTCTGAATTGTGCGGCACATTTGATGATTGTTCCCAATCATCAAATGTGCCCTTGTAATTAAGAAGTATTCCAACCCAACTTACTTACAAGGAGGTACCGCACTATGATCAAGCACTGGCAAACCAACCAGGAATACCACTGCTTTCTCGCTAACGCGAAAACTACTTTTGACTCTTCCGAAAGAGTCCGGCTCCAATCTGAGCTTGCTTCCACAAGGGAAAAACTCCGCCTTTTGGACACAGATGCTGCCATGCGCTTTCTTGAACCCTTTTATTCCAACACTGGAAGACCTGCATTAAACCAGCCTCAGATCCTCCGCTCGTTTATCCTTTTTTTCCTCCTGGTCTCCATGGATCTTACATCCCCTTCCCTTACTGCATGGGTAAAACGTTTGAGATCTGACCGCGTCCTTGCCTCCCTGATCGGATGCCCCCTGAACTCGCTTCCTCCCCTGGGATCTTACTATGATTTCATGGACCGCCTTTGGACTGATTCTAACCACTCCCTTTATAAGAGGAATAAACTTCTCTCTCCTGGCTGGAACCGTAAAAAACCCGATAAACCCAAGGGTAAGCACCAGAAGGCTTCCGAAATCCGTTCCTCCATCACCGACTCCCTTGTTTCACGGATTTTTGACGGAAAGGATATCCCTTTCAACTTTGAAGCACGGCTCCAAAAGCTTTTTTTCGTTGTCGCTGTACTCCCATCCCTTAAATGCGGTCTCATTCCCGAAGACTCGCTTACCGTATCCGGTGACGGTACGGCTGTCCATACCCATTCTAACCCAAACGGACACTGCCTGCCTCACCCTGACCATACTCTTTCCCCGCAGGAATATGCTTCGCTCCCAAGACATTATTCTGACCCGGATGCTTCCTGGGGATGGGACAGCGACCTTGATTCCTTTTACTTTGGTTATACTTTGTTCCAGCTTTCCTGCCACAATCCTGTACTGCATACGGATATCCCTTTGCTACTCCGCTTCACCAGCGCCAAACGCCATGATTCCGTATCCTTTCTTGTTGCTTTCCATGAGCTGGAAAAACATATGCCTGGTCTTCCTATAAAGAATATGTGTCTGGATTCTGCCATGGACAATCTTCCCACTTACCGGCTTCTCAAAGATCGGAAGATAAGTGCCCTGATCGACCTCAACAGCAAAAGCGGTCATCCCAAAACAATCCATGACAACATCCGTATAAATAAAAACGGCACTCCTGTCTGCGCTGCCGGGCTCCCTATGCTCCCAAACGGAAATGATTACAGCTCCAAAGGACATATTGGCTGCCAGATGTGGCGCTGTCCTTATGGAAAAGACCATAAGACAAAATGTAAATGCAGCTGCACCTCTTCCAAATATGGCCGCGTCATTAAAACCAGACCCGAGTGGGACATCCGGCTATATACGGATATCCCAAGAGGTACAGAAGCTTATAAAAAAATATATAAGCAGCGTACTGCAACGGAGCGCATCAATAACCGTATCTTGAATGATTATGGCCTGCATCGACTCATGATACACCGGAGAGAGCATTATTCTTTCATGACAACCATGATCGGAATCTGCCTTCACTTAGATGGCAGATATAAACAAAAAGCAAAAGCTTCTCTATCTGAAATTTAGTTTATCTCGTAATGATACGAGTAGCTTCCTTTTACGGGGGGAGCCTGTTCGCCATGCCCATAAATCATCTTTTTCCCCTGCTTATCATTTCCTATAATATCTACCCCCAATCGCATCCCGTATATTCTGGTATAACCTGAATTTTCTCAACTTTTCATCGAGTTTCCGAGACCACTCTAATTATACTGAATTATCCTTTATTTTCAAAGCACAATTCGGTTTCCCTTTTGCCCACATCATACTGTCTTCTGACTTTCTATCTCTCATAATGTTTTCGTAAATCTGCTGTCATTCCAATTCCTACAATTAAAATGCGCCGATATACATAACTGCTTCAGCAAAATTACAAATGCTTCATCTCGTATACCAGACTCTGATTTCTCATAAAAGTGTTCCAAAGCATTTAATACTTTTTTGTCATCATTAAATACAATCGGTATTCTGCTGATTTCTCTCGTAAAATCAACTTCACCCTTTTCTAAACCCGTTCTATTACACTGCAAATATTGATATCGGTACGAAAATATATTATCGATCAGATCTCTCTTATTTTGTAACTTTGTCTGATATGTTGTAATAAACAACAGCAGTGTTGATGTTATGATTCCTGATATCATCGCAGCTATAATAGTCATTATCATCTGTTGATTGGTCATCCTGTCCTCTCCCGCTATCTGATCTTTTCTATCGTTTCTGAAATAAATTTAAAACAGTTCTCAATCTCGACTAACTTTTTCAAATCGTCCTGACTCATCCTCAATACTTGAAAAGGATCTGATGTAATATTTTTGCTTTTTCTCAAAGCCTCCTGAAAAATATCAATATATGCCTCTACTAACGAATTGGGTTCCTTCGTACGCTCTTCACTGCTTTTCTTTTTATAACATCCCCTTCGTACGCAGATGTAATCGTCAGTATCCGTCACCAATGTTCTAAGTGCTCCGGTAAGCATCCCATCAGTGTACCGACCGTCAGATTTTTGACTTGCATATGCAAATAATTCCATTCTGGAATGCTCCGCATTGTCTGCTAAAACTTCTTTATATAATTCTTTAATCTGTTGTGCATTTGATTTTTTATCCACGGACACACCCTTCTCCTTTCACTTTTTTATATCTTAGCACCGCGCATTACAATAGTCAATTATAATTGTTTTAATTTTAATTGTTTTCTATTATAATAGCAACAATATGCACATATGAGAATAGCCTATATAATTAATATTGATTTCTCAAGTACATAAGATATATTTTTGAACAGGCTTTGGAGCCAGTTACGCAATAGGATGCAATCAAGCAAAAAAATAACCGCCAGCCTCGCAAACTGAACGGTTATTTTCTTAACTAATCATTATGTGGGCTAACCGTCTATCGGTAGCACCGTTTCTACGATTATATTATCATTAAATCCTCAATATGTCAAAACCAATTTCCATCCACCGCAAAATATTCAGATAGTAGTGGAACAAAGAAAACCTATCAAACCCTACCAACATATATCCTTAATACCATAGACCATCCCGGTTCAACACATTCTTATAGCCAAGACGAATTAAAATGTTCTATAGAATTATTAATTGAGCTGTGTAAATAGAAACTGTACTCAATCTATACTCAACCACATAGTAAGAGCCCGGAAATCCGCATAAACACTGGATTTCCGAGCTCCATTTTTTACTCAAACTCAATCGTCGCCGGCGGTTTCCCCGTGCAGTCATAAAGCACCCTGTTCACATGCTTCACTTCATTGACAATCCGGTTTG
>JBJDYH010000125.1:0-15475 GCA_051867135.1 Faecousia sp.
TGTCCTTCAAAATAGTAGGAACGGATGATGTACTGCTGGTTAGGGGTAAGTCGCTGGATGGCTTGTCGAAGTTCATCTTGCTCTGTGTATGTGGTCAGTGTTGGATCTTCTGTGGCCATGGCATCGCCGTCAAAGTCGAGGGCATCATAGGAAACATGGCGCCTGGTTTCCTTGTGGTCGTTGTTGTATTCCAAACGATCCAGGTCGATGACCAGATTTCCCCAGTCATCTGTGACTTCGACTTCTATGGTTTCGGTGGCGAACTGGTATTTGATTTTCATGTTAGCAACTCCTTTGGATGTTGATGCATCCGTCAGAGCCGCCAATCCGCAGAAATAGAAAAGGACGGCAGAGTGAGACCCACTACCCTCAAAAGGGGGGTAGTAGGCCCCGCGCTGCCGTCTTGCGTTCTGGCGGATTGCCTAGTTTATTTACTTACGCTGCTTTTGGTAATGGGATGTTCTCGACTTTGAGTGTCCCATCCGGGTTGGCTGTAATACGGGTAAGACAGCCCTTCTGGACAATTTCTACAACCCGTCGGTCATGGCTAATGTCACAAACCCGCTTGTCATTTAGGTTCTTTATTGGCTCCATTGATGTTCCTCCTTTCTTTGGTGCTGATAAGCATCACCTCCAGTTTTTTCGACAACTCTTGGTAGGTACTACCAAAATTGTACGATATATGATAAGATATATTCAAATCTTGCAATTTCATATCAAAAACGAATTTCAATTCTTTGGAGGAATGAATATATGCCAGAAATGAATTTTGAGTTGCTTCAGGAGAATATCCGCATTCTAATAAGGAAAAATGGTATCACACAGAATGATCTGGCTAGTATTGCAGGGATGTCCCAAGCCAATGTTAGCAAAGCATTGAACCCCACAGAGAAAAAGCAGTTTACTTTAGAACAGGTGTATCGGATTGCACAGCACTTCGGAGTATCCATTGATTCCCTTGTAGGCAATACTGCTGCGGATAAGGTCGAAACCGGCCCAAGAGCATCCTTGGCGTTCATAACAAAGTTGCTATGTGAATCCAAACTACGCTATACCACAGTCAATGTGTCGGAGTGGGTGTACGAGTATGAATATGACTTTGGTGAACATCAAGAATGCAGGGGGAGGCAGAAGAACATCGAATACCCGGCGTTTTACTTTGCCAGTTATCAACACCCTGAGGATTATGCTAGAAGTAACATCACAGATGAAGATATCCACTTTGAGTTCATGAGCGTCGGAAATGACACCAAATTTATTCACCTGAACGAGGTGCTAAAGAAATTCCTGCCAATGGTGAAGCTATATCGTGAAACCGAAATCCCGGATGAAGCTTTCCAGATGGTTCTGAATGGGTATCTGGAGCAGCTTCCGGAGAAATAGATTGCTGTCGCAACCACTGCTGTTCCCCTCTCTTTTAGAAAGAGATAGGCAGGCAGATTATCCAAACTGTCACCGCCTATCTCCAGTGGCAGAGTTACTTTCTGCCGGGCTTGGTCTGTGCCAGGGCACTACCTGCCACGGACTTGGCATTGTTGCCGTATCGCCGATCTCTCAGGATTTTACTTGCCTTCGATGCAACAGCCTTAGAGGTCTGCTTGGAGTTCTTTGCCATTCGTTTTCCCTCCTTTCAAAATCTTGTTTCGGTAGTTCAGCTAAAGAAAAAACCTACATCACCACCGCTAAGATGATGATACAGGTTTTGATTTTAAATCTACAGGAGTACGACTTGAATAGTGACCCCAAACCGACTTGAATGACTTGAATAGAGAAAATAATCCTCATAAACGATGTGGGGACAAGACTATTTGAACTTTGAATTTACAAAGCTGGAATTGCAAAACTCCGCCTTCCACTTGTAAAACACGAAGATATGTGATATATTTCATACAGAAATTTATCTGTTTCACTTCGTTGAGAGATGGAGGGAGTATAATGACTTTTAGTTACAGCAAGCTTTGGAAGATGCTTATCGATAAGAAAATGCTAAAAAAAGACCTGATGGGAATGACCAATATTAATTCCTCAACGATGGCCAAACTCGGCAAGGACCTCCCAGTCAGCATGGAAGTGTTGGGTCGAATTTGCCTTGCTCTTGATTGCAACATTGGCGATATCGTTGATGTAGTAAAAGAAGAGAAATAAAAACAAAAATGAAGGAGGACAGCGCAATGGGTCACCTATGTTTTGGTTCCTATACAAGAATACTCTTATACAAGGCAGCACCCACAACGCTGTCAAACAAGAAACTCTGTGGGTTACTGTTGAAAGTATTTGACGACTATTATGACATTACAGAAGATGACGACACTGTTTCAAAGCTATTGAGTGGCAGCCAAAATATTGCTCCAGATATTGTCCGGGCCGCAGCTACAATTGACCCGCATCTTGTTGAACAATATTTTGAGCGTGAGATTATTCACAGGCTTAATCCAAATAAGAAAAAGCACATCGTCCTTGCACTCAAGGAATTGATTATGACCGATAGTGATATTGCACCCGAAACGCAACTCGGGACGCTGTCCGATATGAAAAAGGCGGCATTACAAAGCAAAACAGCGTTTGCTTTCACCGAGTTTTTGACGGATGTCTTTCTTTATGCAGTAAAGAATACAGATAATAAGGTCGACAAGAAAAACACCAAGCTGATTACCCGCAGTTATTGCGATCAATATGAAGGTCGACTGCATGAGGTTCAACTTTACGAACTTCCGCAAATAAGACCTGTTGCGGCGATTCCGATGACCGTAAAGGCTAAAAAATTCGACCAAGTATTTACTAAGGTTGCAGAAGATATGCTGAGCGACACACATCCTAGTGATTTGAAGTTGTATCGTCTTGGTATGGATGAGGACGGCATTGACTATCGGAAGCTGCAGAAGTTCCTTATAAACACAATCGGAGAATATGTTTATTCTCGTGTCCAGGTAGGCGAAATAATCGCAGATGACGAGTATGGAGCCATTGCGTATACAGCGTTATCTCTGATGTACAAGAATGCTCCCCCGGACGAAAAGGGAACTGGAAATGAACTTGGTGAACTGCTGTTGTATGTTTTCCTTGAACAAGTTCTTCAAGCACCCAAGCTTATGAGTAAAGTAGAACTTGCTGGCTTATCCGCCACACGCACTAGTCGTAGCGACGGCATCCACCTTTTGGTATCAAATGGAGCCGTTCCTTTTAATCAGTTGGTTTTTGGCGCATCCATGATGGACGGAAAACTGGAAGATGCAATCGACGCTGCTCTTGCACACGTGATAGAAATCAAAAATAATAAAGCCAAGGAATATGACTTAGTGGAAAGCGGAATGTTTTACCGTTCCTTTGATAAGGAAGTGTCCGATAGAATAAAAGACATTATTATTCCACAACGCGGACGTGTTGATAAGCCGCCCATGGCCTTTGGTGTGTTCCTGGGTTACACACTCGGCATGACCGGAGATATTGCTTCCTGTGTGAGCAAAATGGAAGTTGATATGAAACGGTGTATGGAATACATGAAGCAGAGAATCCAATCTCTTGGCCTGAACTTGTATTCTTTCTACGTTTATGTGATACCGTTTAATGACGTCATTCCTGACAAAAAACAAATTATGGAGAAAATAAAGACGCTGGAGGTGTAAGATGTGAATCCGTTTCGTGAAGTAACTCTGGGAGAAGAGATTTTTAGCGAAATTGAAGCCAATGAATATCTAAACGAGCTGTACGAAAATATCTTGCACAATTATTCCCAGCGCCTTTTTCGGTTGCCGAACATCTGTGATGCCGAAGTCGATGTTGATCATGCACTGCGCTTTGCAGACCTACTGTCGAAGTCTGTTGGAACCCATAACTCCGATAAACATAAAATCTGGGCGCAGGAAATTGTTGCTTTGCTGCACTATATCTACCCAGAAGATGCCCGGGTTACATACTATATGGGTTCTGTGCTTTCAAACACCAGTAACTACCGTGGCATGAGTATGATTACTCCGGATTTTAAGGAGACCACACTGTTCGACCGGCTCTATTCGGAGTTTAATATGGATTACCTGACTATCCCCGCAGACCCGGAATACAGGTTTTTCCCTTCACAAAAGGCTGTATACGACAATTTTGACCGTCAATATTTCAGCTATTCTGCGCCCACATCAATGGGAAAGTCCTTCATGATGCGGATGTTTATAAAAAAGCAGGTTATGGATGGTAAGAAGCACAATTATGCTATCATCGTTCCAACCAAAGCCCTTATAAACGAGGTTTCCAGTAAAATTATTCAGGATTTGAAGGGAATGCTTCAGGAGTATGATTACCGTGTTGTGACTTCTTCTGGCGATATTGCTCTGACAACTCCGCATAACTATATCTTTGTCTTGACTCCTGAACGCTTACTGTATCTGCTGATAAGCGATAAGGATTTGCGGTTGGACTATCTGTTTATCGATGAGGCCCATAAGATTTCCTCAAAGGATAAACGGAGTGCCTTTTACTACAAGGTTGTTGATATGCTTTCCTGGAGAAAGCCCTCCCCGCATATTATTTTTGCATCTCCGAATATTCCAAACCCCGAAGTGTTTCTGGAACTTATTCCGAATGCAGAAATTGCCATAGATGATAGGTTGGCATCTAGCTATGCACCAGTAAGTCAGATGAAATATATGGTTGACTTCGTTGAACGCCAGGCTCGGTACTATAACCCTATCACTAAGAGTTTTACTTTCTTAACAAAACTGAAAGAAAAAGCAACTCTCCAGACGGTAGTGTCTTATGTTGGCGCAGATGCCCAAAACATTGTATATTGCAGCTCAACAAACAATGCTGTGCAGTTTGCCAGGGATTATGCAGAGTTACATAAACCATGTGATATTCCTGAACTGAATGCACTTGCTAGAGATATACGTAATGAAGTGCATACGGAATATTATCTTGCGGATCTTGTGGAGAAAGGTATTGCATATCATATTGGCTACCTTCCGGCAGACATCAGAATGCGGTTGGAAGATTATTATCGCCGTGGCCTTATCAAAATAATTTTTTGCACCAGCACCTTGATTGAAGGTGTGAACCTGCCTGCAGACAATCTCTTCATCACCAGCTACAAGAGCGGTCTGTCCACATTTAGTGAGGTTGATTTCAAAAACCTTATGGGACGTGTGGGTCGTATTGAATACAATCTTTACGGTAATGTGTTCATCATGCGACTGGAAGAGGACATGAAAAAGGACAATTTTGAGAAGCTGATTGACGCCGAAGTTCCCAGGCAACGGCTGTCATTGGTTTCGGAGTTAACAGGACCCCAGAAAGAGCGGATAATTAAGAGTCTATGTGCAGGAAATGTGGAGTTTGAGAAATATCCGAGTGGACAAGCAGAAGACGCATATGACCTTATGCGAAAATTTGCGTTGATTCTGGTAAGGGATATTACCAACGGCCGTAACAGCCGTGTTGTCAGAGAGTTTACAGAATTTTTAGATGAGGGGACTGTTTCAACAATCAGAGCACAGTTTGCTACAAAGACTATTAAGCCCGATGACGATATTAATATTTCTGTGGATCAGACCGAAAATCTGGAGGCAGCCATTGCTTCTGGATTAGAATACCCCGATTTTGATCCAGATGAGGGCGCTGATTACAGAAAAACTGTTGACTTTATGGAACGGCTCCTTCGTATCTTCAAATGGGATATCTATGAGCACGGAACGCTCGGAAGGGTTAACAAACACGGCGAGCACGGTCAATTGGCTTGGTACACTGTAATAATGCTACAGTGGATGAGAGGCTATGGTTTGAGCAACATTCTTGTTCAGGCAATCCGGGATAAGCGGCTTAAACACCGTGACGTGAGAGTCAGTTTCCTAGAATGGGAACCCTACGATGGCACCACCCGACACAACAACTTTATTATTGCCGAAACACTGGAAGCAATTGAGGATGTCGTGCTGTTCCGTATTGCAAACTACTTCCTGCGTTTTTCGGAAGAGTATAAGCGGCAACATGGGGGTATTAGTCATTTCAAAAATGATTGGTATGAGTTTGTGGAATATGGCACGTGCAATGAACTGCGTATTACACTGCAGCGCAGCGGATTCTCCAGAGAAGCCTCCAGCTACATTAGGCAGAATGCCAGCGAATATATCATATGGGTGGATGACGAACCGAAGGTGAAATTGTCCATATTGGAATGTAAAAATGATATGGTTAAACACGAGGCGGAGGAAATTCGCTACAATGTTCCGGAGCTTTTCGCTGAATAGGAACACGACACCTCAACCTATAAAGATATATGTAACCGTCAATGACGACTTTGCCGAGGACGGTACGACGCTCCTTATAATTTGTAATAAGTCCGCTCTTTGTACACATAAGGTTTTGTTTTATTTGCAACTCAAACTTCACATCTTGAACCCGATGTTTTTCACTTAAAAAATGGCTATTATTAAAATAAAACTGTAAAATCTACAACTTCTTTGATTAAATTCTAAGAGGATGTTTATTGCGCTGAAAAGCCGTTGATGTCGGTTTTTGCTGAACTACTGGTTATCCAAGCAGTCATGGGGAAGATTATGTATTTTGGGGACTCAAATTTTTGGAAGAATTCCAAACTTTTTCGTGAAATTAGGGGTGCGAAGCTTGAGCAGGTAATAGGTAATAGCATTAGTGTAAGAGACTGGCGACAGGGTTAGTCTATCCTTTTGTGGATGTCTATGCCAAAAATCATATATTTATATGATTTTTCGAAGAGGGGCGGCTATGACATACTCGGATGTTTGTTGAGAGAAGAACATGGCTTCAATCGATGGATTATATACACAACTGTATACATGGATAAGAGCATGATGGTAATGAATGCATCGACGAACCGAGGAAGGAGATATCAGATGTTTAGTAAAAAGAAGAACGCTTCTGTAGTAACCTATGATGTGACCCAGAAGGTTAAAAAGACTTGGTGGGGTGGTAAAAAGCTGGTTCCCACCACAAAGGCCGAGCAAAAGAGGATGAAAGCGGAGATCCTCAAGCGCAATCCTGATGCCCTCGTTCTGGACAGCAAAGCAAAGAAGGAGAAGGAACTGGAGTGGATTGATCGAATCGAAGAGATCGATGCGATTTGGACACCGTAGTAATAACAAGGCCGCTGGAGGCGAGTGTTACAGCTCCGCTTCTTGGCGGCCTTAACATTATGTTATTTGCTCTTGAATAATTTCCTTCGTAATCTCGTTAAAATTGTTGAGAACTTGAAGTTCTGCTGTTATAATAAAAGAAAAAAGTGAAGGAGAGGCGCAAACATGGGTGTGACATATAAGAAGCTTTTCAAATTGATGATAGACTGCGGATTGAAGAAGAAAGATTTACAAGAAATGGCATGTTTGAGCCCGGCAACGATTTCTAAACTTGGAAGAGATGAGTATGTCAGTATGGATGTTCTTGTGAGAATATGCAATGCCCTTAAAGTCAGAATTGATGATATTGTAGAAGTGCTGATTGAGGATTAACCATGGAGAAAATAACGAAAGCAACAAAGGAGGCGATGTGACTTGATGGAGGGTATTCAAAAGGAACTCCTAAAAATTCAGTCACTCGGCTTACTGGAGAGGTTGCTATCAGATAAAACAACAAAAACAAATATTCTCTGGGCCACCGATGCTTATAAAGAAAGAGGCATCCGGTATGAGCGAGACCAGGAGATTACTGCTGAGCTCATCACTGGCACAAACGCTGGAATCATAAAAACTCGTGCACGCAAAGCTTTGGAGCATCAGTCCGAGCGAACCAAATCTCATGCAGAGGTGTTTACCCCTCTGTGGATTTGTCAGAAGATGAACGACCATGCAGATGAGGTTTGGTTTAAGAGAAAAGATGTATTTTTCAAGGACGGCGTCCCAATCGAAACGATTCTCTTTCCAAAGCACAAGACCTGGAAGCATTATGTCGATGCCAGACGGCTGGAGATTACTTGTGGAGAAGCGCCATATCTGGTTAGCCGATATGATGTCTCCACTGGCGAAAGCATTCCCATTGAATCTCGCGTTGGCATCCTGGATCGGAAACTCAGGATTGTCAATGAGAATGCCGCAGATGAAGCTGAGTGGATTGAATGGGCAATTCGAGCCTTTCAGGCAACTTATGGATATGAATTTCAGGGCGACAATCTGCTTATTGCAAGACTCAACCTATTCATGACATTTGAAGAGTATTTAGAGGATCGTTGGAAACGGAAGCCTACAAAGAAAGAGTACAGCACCATTGCAAACATTGTGGCCTGGAACATCTGGCAGATGGATGGTTTAGCTGGAACGATTCCCTATTGTAAAGCCGAGGAAGAGAACCATCAATTCAGCTTATTTGAAATGTACGGTCTTGTCGATGAAGAAGGAAAAAAAGACACACAGCCTGTTTGCCGCATCTATGACTGGCGAAAAGATAATAGTCGGGAGTTCATCCATATTAATGAGGGGGAAATTGGTAACATGAAATTTGACTTTATCATCGGGAATCCGCCTTACCAAGAGGAAACAGATAGTGATAGCACAAGGATGCCCCCGATCTATCATAAGTTTATGGATCAATGCTATCAAACGGCTGACCGAGTGCTGCTTATTACCCCGGCAAGATTCCTGTTTAATGCGGGGCAGACCCCCAAGGCCTGGAATGAGAAGATGCTTCAAGATCCGCATTTCGAGGTTTTATATTATGAACAGGATGCCGCAAAAATCTTCCCGAATACCGATATAAAAGGTGGAGTTGCAGTTTCATATAGAAACTCGAAAGAGCAGCATACTCCAATTGATATTTTTGTCCCGTATTCCGAACTTAGAAGAATACTGGAAAAGGCTGGTGCAAAGAGTGTCGAGGATAGTTTGACAAATATTGCTGACAGCTCAAATGTTTACGATTTAAAAAATATCTATGCTGACCATCCTGACTATACAAGATTCGTCGGGGATGGAGGACGACATAGCCAGCTTAAAACAAATGTTTTGAATATTAATCCCATCTTTACAGATACTCCAACTGAATGTGATGACTATGCGGTTTATGGTTTGGTGGATAAGAAGAGAGGCATAAAATACTGCCACCGACGTTATCTGAAGTCGAATCATAAAAGTCTTTACAAGTTCAAAGTGCTTGTACCTAAGGCGACAGGATCTGGTAAATTCGGTGATACATTCTCTGAGCTGATTGTTGTTCAACCCAATGTGGCTTTTACGCAAACCTTTATTTCAATTGGAACATTCGACACGGAAATAGAGGCACAAAATCTTTCAAAGTATCTAAAAACAAGATTTTGCAGAGCACTATTGTTCGTTCTAAAAGTAACACAGGACAATCTGCCCGCCGTTTGGCGCTATGTTCCAACTCAGAATTTTACAGACGAATCCGATATCGATTGGTCGAAGTCTATAGCAGAAATAGATTGTCAGCTCTATTCCAAATATGGGCTCGATGCGAATGAAATTTCCTTTATTGAATCTAATGTAAAGGAGATGGAATGATGGCGGGAGTAAACATCAAATCGTTCAAAAAGATCGTTCCAATGATCTATGCCTACAACACCCCTGGCGTTCCGTATCACGAGGGATGGACTAAAATCGGTTATACAGAGGCACAGTCTGTGGAGGATCGTATTCGTCAGCAGACCCATACTGCAGGTATCCGTTGGACATTGGCGTGGAAAGATAATGCTATGTTCAAGGATGGCTCTGGTGAGTATTTCACAGACCACGATTTCCACAGCTATCTGGAAACTGAGACCAGAACGCCCAGGGAAGCCAAGACCGAGTGGTTCCAGATCGATGGAGCACAGTCGCTGTTGTATTTCAATGCGTTTGCCAGCCGTACGCTAGACAAGCCCTCTTACGAGAAGCTGAGCTATTCACTCCGTCAGGAACAGGCGGATGCTGTAGCCATGACAAAAGAATACTTCGAAAAAGGCGGGACGGAATTTCTTTGGAATGCCAAGCCTCGCTTTGGAAAGACTTTGACAAGCTACGATCTAATCCGTCAAATGGGATTCCAGAAGGTATTGATCGTAACAAACCGGCCCAGTATAGCAAATTCCTGGGCAGAAGATTTCCGTAAATTTATCGGCTGGCGTGGAGAGCTGTGTTTCGTTTCTGAAAACGATGCACTGAAGGACAAGCCTGGTGTTATGAGTCGCAATGAGTATCTGGCCTTCAGCTTGGGGCATGACGACGCTCCCGGTATGGTGGCGTTTGAATCCTTGCAGAGCTTGAAGGGGTCAGTTTACTTTGGCGGTAACTATGATAAGCTCAGCTGGATGGCAAGGGAATATACAGACAAGAACGGCCAGAAAAAGTACGGCATTGAGTTTGATCTGCTTATCATCGATGAGGCTCAGGAAGGCATTGATACCATGCGCACCGACCGTGCTTTCCGAAATATTCAGAGAAAGCACACCCTGTATCTTTCTGGAACTCCCTTTAAGGCTCTGACCAGCGGACAGTTTGGGACAAACCAGATTTTCAACTGGTCCTATGCTGACGAGCAGGAGCGCAAGGACAATTGGACCGGTGAGGGCTACAATCCCTATGAGTCGTTACCAAAACTGGCCATGTTTACCTACCAACTTTCCAACATGATCTATGATCAAATCCAGAGAGGGTTGGATCTATCTGGAGAAGACGGTACTGTAGATTATGCTTTCGATTTGAACGAGTTCTTTGCTACAAATGAAAGTGGGAAGTTCATCCACGAGGAGGAAATCAAAAAGTTCCTGCATGCGCTGTCAACGCAGGAAAAATACCCATTCTCCACCCCGGAACTGCGTCGTGAACTTCCTCATACTATGTGGATGCTTAACCGTGTGGATAGCTGCAAAGCACTGGCCAGACTGCTGAAAGCAGATCCTGTATTTGGAGAGTATGAGGTCGTTCTTGCAGCTGGTGACGGTAGGTTAGGCGATGATGATTCGGAAGCGCAGAAGTCGTTTGATAAGGTTAAAAAAGCAATAGCAGAAAACGAAAAGACCATCACCCTTAGTGTTGGGCAGCTAACTGTTGGTGTAACCATCCCTGAATGGAGCGGGGTTCTCATGTTATGCAACTTGCAGAGCCCATCCTCGTATATGCAGGCAGCATTCCGCGCACAGAACCCGTGTGTTCTGACAGTTGATGGCAAACGCTTCCGTAAAGAGACAGCGTATGTCTTTGACTTTGACCCTGCGCGTACCCTTATCATCTTTGATGAGTTCGCAAATAATCTAAAGCCGGTTACAGTCAACGGGCAAGGCACCAGTGATGACCGCAAAGAGAATATCCGCCGCCTTTTGAACTTCTTCCCAGTGCTGGGTGAAGATGAAGAAGGCAAGATGGTAGAGCTGGATGCCGCCCAAGTGCTTTCTATTCCGAGAAAGTTGAAGAGCCAGGAAGTTGTTCGCCACGGCTTTATGTCCAATTTCCTATTCCAGAATATTTCTAACATCTTTGGTGCGGTCGGTGCAGTCCGTGACATCATTGAGAAAATGGAGACCGCCCACGAAGAGAAGGGTAAGCGGAATGATAATGCGCTGCAGCATATGGATGATGTACCTGTGAATGAAAACGGAGAAGTGGACATTCCCTCTGAAATTGTCATTGGAAAAGCGCAGGGGCTTTTTGGAGACAAAATCTATGAGAACATCACCGATCAGCTACAACCAGCTCTGGAAGCTGTTACTAGCGGCCCTACCGGGCAGATTGAGCAGCATGTAAAAAAGTTGGCCGACACAATAAAGGATCAGCTGATACAGAATGTTGTAGCTCCTGCCATAGATGCGTACAATGTGAAGAAAGGTGCCCAGGGACGTATCGAACGTGAGTTAAGCCGCGAGGTGGATCGCAAGTTTGAAACGATCCAAGATGATTTTGTTCAGCAGTCCAAGATCGCCCAAGCTGAGCTCGACCGCAGACAGCGTGAGGCGACGACTGTAGAACAGGTCAAGACCGCTGAGTCTGACTTTCAAGCAGCGATGCAGGCTGCTATGACTTCGTTCCAGGAAGCTGTGCAGCAGACAGTTACAGAGACCATTCAGGAAAAGCCTCAAGAAATCGTGCAGCAATTAGAGCGGCACAAGGCTGAAGAAGAAAAACGGTCCATTGAGGACGAGGTTCGCGCGCATCTGCGTGGTTTTGCTCGTACTATCCCTAGCTTTATCATGGCCTATGGCGATGGAAACCTGACTCTCGCCAATTTTGATGATAAGACTGAAGATGATGTTTTTCTGGAGGTCACCGGCATTACAGAAGCGGAGTTTCGCTTTCTACGCGATGGTGGCGAGTATACTGATCCTGAAACCGGCGAAGTTGCATACTTTGAGGGCCATCTTTTTGATGAGGTAGTATTTGACGATTCTATCAAGGAATTCTGGGCAAAGAAGCAGGAACTGGCTAATTACTTTGATGAAGCAATGGTTGAGGATATTTTCGACTACATCCCGCCGCAGAAAACCAATCAGATCTTTACTCCTAAATGGGTCGTAAAGAAGATGGTCGATGAGCTGGAAGAAAAGAATCCTGGTTGCTTTGATGATCCTAACAAAACATTTGCAGATCTGTATATGAAGTCTGGCCTGTATATTACGGAGATTGTGAAGCGTCTGTTCCGTAGTGAGAAAATGAAGGAGCAGATTCCAGACGACGGTGAGCGAATCCGACATATCCTTCGCAAGCAGGTTTACGGCATGGCACCGACTCGTATCATTTATTTGATTGCTACAAACTACATCCTTGGTTTTGATGAAGAGCTGAAGTCTGAAACTTCCAATTTTGTTCAGGCAGATGCTGCGGAGGCGGCAAAAAATGATACCCTGACTGCACTTGTGGCCAGATACTTTGGATAAGAGTGAGGAAGAAATATGTCAAAACTAAACATAGATCAGAAAAGTGTCCGCGCCCTGTTTAGCGAGAAAAGGACGGATTTTCTAATTCCTGATTATCAGCGCCCTTATGCGTGGGATGAGAAAGAATGTCAGACCCTCTGGGACGATCTTTTTGCGTTTTCTTTTCCGGATAATGACTGTGACAAATTCAATAGTGAAGCCGATGAATACTTCCTTGGTCCAATTGTCACATTTAAAAACTCAGACGGAAAAATGGAAATCATTGATGGCCAGCAGCGTCTGACAACACTCATGCTTTTGCTTCGTGCTTTCTACGATAAGTATGGCAATATGAAGAATGACAAGGCCATCAAGACCAGCAAGTTCATTGAGCAGTGTATTTGGAAGACAGATGAGTTTGGGGACCCTGATAAGTCTGCTCTTAAGATTGACTCTGAAGTGGCAACTGACAAAGATAAAGCTGAGTTCCTTGATATCCTGAGAAGAGGCGTAGTTAGCGATGGCGAGGTAAGTCGGTATGCTAGGAATTATCGCTTTTTTCAAGACCGTATTGTTGAGTTTCTAAACTGCTATCCCGACTGGTTTTCATTCTTCCCAATCAGAATCATGAATAACTGTATTCTACTGCCCATTGAGGCAGAATCGCAAGATACTGCACTCAGAATTTTCTCGACTTTGAATGATCGAGGAAAGCCTTTGTCCGATGCTGATATTTTTAAGGCGCAATTCTATAAGTACTATACTGCACAGGGGAAAAAGGATCAGTTTATCGAAAAATGGAAAAACCTGGAGATGCTCTGTGATTCTTTGTTTCATCCAATGTCTGGTACCCCGATGGATGAGCTTTTCACTCGCTATATGTACTATGAACGAGCACTGCAGGGCAATAGGTCCTCTACGACGGAGGCACTGAGAAAGTTCTATGAGCGCAATGGGTATGCGATTTTGAAGAGCGAACAAACCTTTGAAAATTTAATTGATCTGGCAAACTTCTGGAATGATGTCCAAAACCAAAGTGTAGAGCGGTTCTCGGATCGAATCCTTCGCAGGCTATTTGTACTGAACTATGCTCCGAATGGTATGTGGACCTATGTTGTGTCTGTGTATTACATGGCCAATCGTGCCGTAGACGGTACATTAGATGATGACGCCTTCTTTACATTTCTAAGCAAAATCACGGGTTTCATTTGGGCTTATGCAATTACAAATCCAGGCGTTAACGCATTAAGAACTCCAATCTATGCCGAAATGATCAATATAGTCAACGGTTTGCCAGTTCGCTTTGCTGATTACCTATTCATCACAGATCAACTCCAGAATGCACTTAACAACTATGTGTTTAGTAACAATCGTGCTATAACAAAATCAATGCTGACATGGTGGGCGTTCCAGGATGCAGGTCAGGAACTTCTCTCGTTGGAAAGTGTTCTGGAAATTGAACACATCTATGCGCGTAATCGAAATTCGAAAGAGCACACATTGTCCAACCCAAGAAATGTTGAAAATCTTGGAAACAAGGCGATCCTTGAAAAGCGGATTAATATCCGTGCTTCTGATTATCGTTTTTCGGATAAGTCCAAATACTACATCGGGTACGAAAATGCAAGAAAGCAGAAAAAGGATGGCACCAAAATCAAGGAGCTTCGGGATCTTGCCGCTGAAATGACTGATTTCACAGAGGAAAACATTGTGCAACGTCAAACAAGAATAGTATTTGGCTTCCTAAAATTCTTACATGAGAATGGGCTAATCGCGGACGAATAAGAACACGGTGGCCGACAGCTAACTGCTGGCGCTGAAACTCCCCCTTATCTTTTAGTAATGGAATCATGGAAGGCAGGATTGATTGTTACCTGTTACACCGTATTTTTTCTTTTCTGGAGCGCAGAAAGATAGATATCGTATACCATGGTTGTAGTAGTTGGATGTCTCTTGAATGTAGGATTCCTTAAAGGGTCACATCTATTTGTTTCCAAAGGGGGCCGTAGTATCATAAATAAGACAGTTGTAGTATAGGGGGAGTACGCGGTGTTAGCCGAGGTTCTGGTCGGGATCTGAGCACTTGTATGGGCGCAGAAATGCGCCCATTTTTATCTAGAGAGGCAGGAATCCCATATATTTCTCAGTCTCAGCGGCGAAGGCGGCAGTCTGGGAGTAGTCTTCACGATACCCGGGTTCCACCCAGGGGAGGATATGGTTACCGATTATGTAGCCAGCATAGTGGGCCAGTTTGGGGCCAGCACATTCCATGTGGGTGAAGTAGTCCTGAATGTTATCATGGAGCTTCTCAAAGGCCGCAGGGAGGCTTTTATTGAAAGCGTTACGAACTTGGGCATTACGATAATTAAGCGGGAAATGGCCGAACAGGTGGTCTTTGAGGTAATCGATGGTATCCAGCCTGACAAAGTCAATCCCGATGGGGTGATGGAAACTCTCCAGATTTACACGGAATCCCAAGTATCCGGCATAGGCAACAGCGGAAATAACATCTGTTTCGCAGGCATCCAAGAACTCGTCCAAGGTGGGAGTGAGTTCCGAGGGAAGCTCTGCGCGGAGGATTTCAACCGCCGCGAGGTATTTCTTTTCACTTTCTGCGAACTCCGCATCGTTGGCACGAAGGAGATCGGCCAGGTCTGTAATTACGCTTTTACCCACCATGAG
>JBJDYH010000126.1:0-3399 GCA_051867135.1 Faecousia sp.
CTGTGGGGGCTTTCGCCATAAAATCATCTTCTACCTTACTCATACAGTATTCGGTAGACTTCACGATCAGGTCATCGAGATTTTCAAAATACTGATACAGGCTCGCCACATTACAGCCGCAGGCCTCCGCAATGGCTTTGACGCCCACAGCGGTAAGACCATTCTCCGCATAGCAGTCGAAGCATTTTTCCATGATCTCGATTTGCTTTGCCCTGCGGGCTTCTTCGTTTACAGTACGCAATCAATTCCCCTCTTCTCTGCCAATAAAGCAAGCGCTCGTTCACATTATACCGCTGCCGCTTTGCGATTGTCAAGCAGGTAACGCAAGAATCATTGTTTTTTCTCAGATGCTTTTTGTAGGGAACGCCCTGCGTGGCGTTCCGTTTCTGACGCACCATAATTATGCGTGTAGGGGCGAGCATTGCTCGTCCGCTACTGCACCCAGTTTACTGCGGTGGTGGGTTTGGGGTTTCGGACGAGCAATTGAAACGCCCCTACAGGATTTTCCAAATCAGAGCCGTAGGGAATGCATTTATGCATTCCGCTTACCGCACCCGGTTTCCTGCGGTGGTGGGTTTGAGGCTTGCGGAGCGGATAAATCCGCTCCTTACAGGCGTTTTTGGGAGCGCGGGGGATACGAAACGCGCCCCCGAAGGTGTGAGCCTTTGGGGGCGGTTGGGTGATTATGCGAAATCGGTAAATACGGAGGATTTGCCGCTGAAATGACGCTTGATCTGGGTCGCGTCCGTTGCGTTGATGGTATGATCTGTGGAATATACATCGGCAACCAGCAAGAGGTAGGCTTGGGTTTCGCTGTCTCCGCCGGTAATTACGGAAGACTTGCCGCTGAAGTATCTGTTGATCTGGGTGGCATCCGCAGAGTTGACCAGTCCATCCCCGGTAACATCGCCGTACAGGAGAATTTCCGCGTTCTGGGCAACATCAGCGGAAGCGACTGTAACCGTATACTCTCTGGCGGCGTGCTTGGTCTTGGATACCTTCATGGTATAGGTTCCGGGAGCAACGCCGGTGATAGAGTAAGCAGCAGAAGTGCCCTGAACCGTAACCGTATAAGCCGCTTCGGTTTCACCATCTTTAATGAGCTGAATGGTTACATCCTCCGTTTCGCCGCCAAAGCTGGTCACCGTGCCGGAAACAGTAACGCCGGTAGCGGATTTGGGGCTGAAGAACATATAATAAAGGTAAATCTGTGCGCTGCCTTTTTTGATGGTATGCTCGCCCGCTTCCAGAGGGATGGCAGCGGTGTTGTCCTCGTCGATATCGTAGGCAATGTCGTCCACTTTGACGGTGCAATCCGCGGCGACGGCTCCATTGTAGCCGGTTTCATGGAATACCAGCACCAGAGTGCCGCTGGCAGGCGCGGTAAAGACAATGGAGGTGGCGCTTTCCAGCTTCAGGCATTGGGTTAGGCTTAGACCGTTATACTCTACGGTTCCCTTATTGCTCAGATTGCCGGTAATGGTATAGAAGAAGCTATTCAGGCCGCTTTCCGTGAAATTATGGATATAGTCGCCCTCACCGGGGACGGGCGTTTCGCCGGGTTCGGTGGTATCCTTGCCCAGATTGCCCAGCTTCATGGGGCCTGCGTTGGCTTTTACATCGGCTGCCGCCGCTGCGGTGTCGGTTTCCAGAGAGTAGCTGCCGTCGGCAAGATAGCCGTATTCGGGGTTGGTGTCAAAGTTGGGATATTTGTTGGTGGAGGCAACCTGCTGATTCCGGCTGGTGGCAATCACCAGATTGGTAACATCGGTGCCGGTGCAGCTCTGGAAGCTGTCGTTATAGCTCTTGATGATTCCGCCAACGCTGTTGTCGGATATTTTCTTGGAGTTAATGAATGTATTGTACTCGCTGTAAATATAGCAGTTTGCCCGGGCACTCATGCAGTAGCTGGTCTGGCCTTCGGTCAGGTTGTTGTAGATGTGCAGATTTGCCTGACGGCCCAGGGGGGCGCGGGATTCACAGTTTTTGTAATAATTGTGATGCCAGGTAACATTGTACTGGAGGTTGGTGTCGCCGCCGCCAATCAGATGGGTTTTGTGATAGGCTTCAAAATAGCAGTAATCCATGGTCATGTATTCGCCTGCTTTGAAGTCCAGAGCGCCGTCGCCGCTGCCTTTATCCTGGTCGGCAGAGGCATCGGGCAGATTTTTGGGGCCGTAAAACGCGCAGTTGTGCGCCCAGCAGTGCATCACAGGGTCGGTAACGGTGTCGTCAACCTGCTTGCCGGATAAACCGATGCAGTCTTCGGGAACATTTTGGAAGGTGATGTTGCGGAACTCGAAATTCTTGCCGTAGCCCTTGGCGGTGTCGCCGGTGGAAGTGTTCATGGCAAAGCCCCAGCCGTCCACAACGGCATCGTTGCCAATGCCCTCGATGGTGATGTTCCTGCAGGAGCTCATGTTGCACATGCCGCCGTTGTCGTCGGTGTTTCCGCCGTAGTCAATGCTGCCCCAGGCGGTAACGCCCTGGGGTTTGGTCACATGGCCCACAATGCGAACCACCAGAGGACGGTTTTCCTGAGCCAGCTTTTCCAAAATGCCGCCGTTGGTGTTGGCTTTGCCGCCCTTGCTGGTCAAGCCGTCGGATTTTTCCTTGCCGCCGGTGTTCAGGATGTTGCCGATGCCGGATACGGTCAGACCCCCTGCGGTAATGGATACGGTGTCCTTGTTTTCTTCGGTGACATAGAGTACCGTGGCGTTTGCCTTGAGGGTGCCGTCATCGTTGTAGGCGCCTACGCCCTCGGTATAGTTCCAATGGGCATAGCCGCTGCGGTCATAGGCGGTCACTTCAATGCCGCTCTGGGTGTAGGTAACGCCTCCGGCGGTAACGGTCAGGCTGTAGGTGCCGGCCTTCAGGCCCGGAATATCGATCCGCACGCCGGTTCCCACCTGCCGCACCAGATATTCCAAATCCTGCCCCACAAGCTGACCGCTCATGGCACCGGAATAGCTTACCGCGGTAACGGAAGCGTCTTCTATGCCGTCAATTTCCGCATAGATGCTTTCGTTCCAGCCGCCTACGGCGCTGAAGCTGCCCGCCGCCTGCGCATCGGGCGCGAGAGCAGCCGTAAAGCCGAGGGTAAGCACCGCCGCAAGCGCCAGAGCCAAGAGCTTCTTACAATACATAACCATAGAGTCTCCTCCTTAAAAGGCTGGGAACTGCCAATATTTCAGCGTGTCGAGAAAGTATTTGCTTTGCTTATCCGGGGTCTGGCGATGTAGGGCGGGGGCTCGCTCCCACCGTTTTCTCCAGCAAAAACCGTATGGATATGGTTCAGCATGGTTGCATATTGACCGATTTTTGGTGACGGATGTTTTTCCTCTGGCAGCAGTAAGTGCTCCCATATAATCTGACTGCATGGGGTGAATTGAATTTCGG
>JBJDYH010000127.1:0-3388 GCA_051867135.1 Faecousia sp.
TACGCTGAGTGATTGCCAGCAGATTTCTTTGGAAGAATGTAAGGGTAATCCCGTCGCGAGACTTGTTCAGGATATTCTCCGGCTGTTTGCTCCGCTCATGTGAACTTTGCAGCTATACTCCGGCAAAATAAAAGGAGCACTGCATTGGCAGCACTCCCCTTACAAGTCATATCAGTTCATTTCCATGCATTTTAAAAATGCCTGCTCACCAGAACCGGCGAGCAGTCTGCAAATTTCCTCTGCTGCCGCAAGCAGATCGTATTCCATTCCGCTATCCAGCCAGTCCAAAAGGCTGCCGACCAGAGTGCATTTGTAGTATCGGATCAGAAGCTGCTTCTCCTTATTCTGAGCATCAGAGGTAAGCAAATCTGTGGTCGTGATTTCCACGTATTGACTGACGATATACATGGCCGCACGGTCCAAATAAGTTAGGAACACTTCTCTCTGGACGGAGCGGTAGATGTGTAAAATCGCCTTTTTATTGTTTGTGCAGTACTGGACAAACGGAGCAATGCAATCCATGGGCGAGCCAAATTTAGAATGTGCCTGAATAATCTCATCCGTCATGTTTCTCACGGACTGTTCCAGGAGCGAGGGAATTCCCTCGAAATGATAATAAAATGTGTTTCGGTTGATTCCACATCGGTCAACAATATCTTTGACGGTGATTTTATTTAACGGACGTTCATTTAAGAGTTCATTGAAGGCTTCCATAATCGCATCTTTTGTGCGATTCATTTTGCTCACCTCCTAACGTTTTTGCGGAATTAATTATAATATATCATAATTTATGCGTTTTTGCAATTTTTCCAGTCGATTCGCAAACGGCAAACCGTGTCTTGAAAAGATTCCATCCTGTACGGGAATAAGAGAATGGCACTGACATTTGACATGCGAGAGGTTTTCCTATGAATAAAAAACAATGGAAAACAGTGGTTGTCAGCGTAGTTACGCTCGCTCTTCTTTCACTTCTGGTATTCTGGGTCTTTCGGGATCATTATCAGGAAATTTTGCAAAACATCAGAGCTGTCAGTGTTGAGTCGCTTTTATTTCTAACGAGCATGAGTGTTCTTTATGAAATGCTCGAATCCGCGATCTGCTTTACATTGGTTCACCGCCGCCTGCCAAACTTTTCGCTTTGGCAAGCAACAGAAGTGGTTTTCCTCGGCGTTTTTGGAAATGTATCTACTCTTTCCGTTGGCTCCGTTCCTATGCAAAGCTATTATCTGCACCGTTGCGGTTTAATGGCGGGCAGCGGTGTCGGCATGATGACACTGGAATATGTACTTCATAAGAGTTCTGTTCTAATCTATGCCACCGTTATGCTGCTCTTGCAAGGCAGGTGGCTGGATGACTGCGGTATTAGCCTTCCCCACTATATGATGCTGGGATATGGGATTTGCGCTGTGATCATAGCCGTTCTGATTCTGGCATGTACCTGGGAGAAAGTACAACGGCTTGCGGCATGGCTCATCGACCATTTTCCGGATACAGGGAAATGGAGCATCCGCAAGCGTCTATGGAAGGAAAATTTAGACTCTCTATCCCAAGAATCCCGGCAACTGTTGCATGACCGCCCTTGTATCCGCAAAGTCTTGGCATTGAATGGCCTGAAGTTGTTCTGCCTTTACAGCATACCGTATCTTGCCATGAAGATATTGGGCATATCCAGCCCCTCCTTCTGGCATGTTCAGATGCTGGCAGCGCTCATGTTCCTCATCTCAAACGCCTTGCCCAATGTAGCGGGTGTAGGGCCGGTAGAGTTTGCTTTCATCATGATTTTTTCCAACTATATGGAATACGCACAGGCATCCTCTGCTCTGATCCTATACAGAATCGCGACTTTCTTTTTCCCTTTTCTCCTGAGTATCTTCATATTTCTACATGTACAAAAACGCATACTGGACGATTCTCAGGGGACATGACCCTGCAAAAGTGAACCTCTCTGTCAGAGAAAAAAATACAACAGGAGATGCGAGTTATGAGAAAATTTTTGACTTCCGAATCAGTCACCGAAGGCCATCCCGACAAAATCTGCGATTTTGTCGCAGACAGCATTCTGGATGCGTTGCTGAAAGAAGACCCCAAGTCCCGGAGCGCAGTGGAGGTCACAGCGGAACCAGGCGCCATGCACATTATGGGCGAGATCACCAGCAAAGCCTCCCCTGATTTCGAAAAGATTGCCCGCCGCTGTATTACGAAAATCGGCTATACACGGTCCGAGTACGGATTTGATGCCAGAAGCGTAAAACTTACCTGCTCCATCCACGAGCAGTCTCCTGACATTGCCATGGGTGTTGATGCAGCCACAGACGGCTCCAAGGATGTAGGTGCCGGTGATCAGGGCATGATGTTCGGCTACGCCTGCGACGAAACACCCCAGATGATGCCACTGCCGATCACCTTGGCCCATGAGTTGACCTTCCGCCTGACAGAAGTGCGGAAGTCTGGCATTTTGAATTACCTGCGTCCGGACGGAAAGGCACAGGTCACTGTTGAGTATGAAAACGGATTACCGATTCGAGTGGATACTGTGGTAGTTTCCGCTCAGCATGATCCGGACATTGACATGAATGTACTGCGCAGGGACATCCTGGCCCAGGTGATTACCCCGGTTATCGACGCCCAACTATTGGACGAAAACACAAAATACTACATCAATCCAACTGGGCGCTTTGTACTGGGCGGACCTGCGGCGGATACCGGATTGACCGGCAGAAAAATCATCTGTGACACCTACGGAGGCATTGGTCATCACGGAGGCGGAGCGTTTTCCGGCAAAGACGCCACGAAAGTTGACCGGAGCGCCGCCTATATGGCCCGCCACATTGCCAAGACCGCAGTGGCAGCCGGGGCGGCCCAAAAGCTGGAAATTCAGTTGGGATATGCAATTGGAGTCTCTGAACCGGTATCTGTTTCTGTGGATACTTTCGGGACGGGCAGACTCCCAGATGACATTTTGTGCGATTGGGTCCGAAACAGCTTTGATTTGCGTCCCGGCGTTATCATACAATACTTGAAATTGGATCAACCCATATTTGCTGAAACAACAAATTATGGTCATTTTGGAAGGAACGTTTTTTCCTGGGAGCAGATTAACGAATCTGCGAAAGATGCGTTAGAAGGACAGCTTTCAAAAAACGGAAGCCCTACCTGATGGAAGCGGACAAGCGTGGCCTGCTGGTGCCCTTCTACCTGGAGCTGACCACAGGCCTGCGGCGGGGTGAGCTCCTCGCTCTCCTCTGGACGGACTTGGACGTGGAGAACCGAACCCTCTCCATCACGAAGCAGGTAAACCGCATCAAGGGAGAGTTAGTGGTGAGCCTGCCGAAAACCCAGAACTCCGTCCGAGTCCTGCCGGTCTCGCAGCAGGCGGTGGACCTGATGG
>JBJDYH010000128.1:0-15328 GCA_051867135.1 Faecousia sp.
GGCGGGAGCGAGCCCCCGCCCTACGATCAAAAAATAGGTTCTTCGACAGACTGATTTCCCATATTATACAAAAATTGTACCATAATCCCCAGCGAAAATCAAGGAATGCCGCTGCGTCAAAAATGGATAAAATTGGGCGCATGAATTGTTTACTTTCACGCATACTATTGGCGTAATCTTTATTTAAGGAGGAAAACACTATGAATTGCCATGCCAACAAGTGCATTGAATGTACCGTAGAGCAGTGCGTACACCACTGCGACGAAGCGAACTACTGCTCTCTGGACAGCATTCTGGTGGGCACTCACGAGCAGAACCCCACCATGGATCAGTGCACCGACTGCAAGTCCTTCCGCAGAAAGTAAGAGCCTTTGAAAGCGGTCTTGGATGTGTTTCTACCCGTACACATCCAAGACCGCATTTTTTTGCGGGAGAAAGGCTTGACGGCATGAAAAAATCAGGATATGATGGTAAAATACAGGCGTTTGTACATACTTATGTCACAATCCTTCGGTAAATTATCCCTATACGGTAAAATGAGGAGGTTCTCGCATGGAAGAATGGGAAGAGAAGCCGGAAAATGAAAAGATGACGCAAGAGAAAGTTTTTGATACAGCGCGGCAGACGCTGGCAGAAGATATTGGGCAAGAGCCGGAAGCACCCGCACAGGCGGAAGAATCCGAACAGACAGAAGAGCCTGTTCAGGCGGAAGCACCCGCTCAGGCGAAAGAATCCGTACAGACAGAAGAGCCTGTTCAGGCGGAAGAATCCGCACAGGCGGAAGAACCTGCACAGTCGGCAGCGCCCGTATGGGCAGGGCAGGCTGCGACTGCTTATGCGCAAGCTGTCCAAGGGGTAAAAAAGGCAGCAAAGCCCAAAAGGGGGCGGCGTATTTTCGCGTCGGTGGCGGCTGTGATCGTGGTTGCCGGCCTTAGCTGCGGCGTTGCCGCCTTTGTGATGGATAGCATCTTTGAAAAAAAGAATGAGCAGCTCCGCAACGACTTGGAGGACACCCGAAGGAGCTATGAGCTGAGACTGGAGGCGCTGGAAAACGCCATGGCCCGGCAGGAAGATGACTTTGACCGCACGCTGGAGGCTATATTCAATCGGCTTAACCAGCAGGGAACATCCCAGACCTCCTCTCAGGGGCAGCTTTCCAATGGAATGCTCGCCCCCGCTCAGCTTTACAGCCTCTGTGTCAGCAGCGTGGTAGCCATCAGCAATCAGGAAGCCTCCTCTGCGGCCGGGTTTACCACGGTAGGCACCGGCTCCGGCTTTATTCTTACGGAGGACGGTTATATTGTGACCAATCACCATGTGGTTGAGGGCGCGGATAAGCTGCTCGTTACCATGAGTGACGGTGTGGAGTACGAAGCAAGGCTCATCGGCTCTGACAATATCAACGATGTGGCTGTGCTGAAGGTGGAGGGCAAGGAGTCCTTCCCCGCGGCGCAGATAGGCAGCAGCGATGCTTTGCAAATTGGTGATCAGGTGGTAGCAATCGGCAATCCTTTGGGGGATTTGACGGCTACCGCTACCGTGGGCTATATCAGCGGGAAAGACCGCCCGGTGAATACCGATGGCATTGTCATCGATATGCTCCAAACCGATGCCGCCATCAATTCCGGCAATTCCGGCGGCCCGCTGTTCAATATGTACGGTCAGGTGATTGGCATTACCACCGCCAAATACTCCGGCACTACCAGCTCCGGCGCTGCCATTGAAGGCATCGGCTTTGCCATTCCCATTGACGATGTATCCGGCATAATCCGGGACCTGAAAGAGTATGGCTATATTACCGGCGGCTATCTGGGCGTTATGGTTTCCAGTATGGACCCGACTGTGGCTGCAATCTACAATCTCCCGGTGGGCGCTTTCGTGCGCTCTGTTACCGAGGGAAGCTGCGCGGAAAAGGCGGGCATTCTGCCGGAGGATATTATTACGGCGCTGGGCGGCTACAAGGTGGAAAACCTGACGGACCTTACCCGGGCACTGCGGAATTTTAGGGCAGGGGATTCCGTAAGCATTGAGGTGTATCGCGGTGGCGCGACGCTTACCCTCACGGCAGTATTGGATGCCAAGCCGGTAAGCTAATGCTTGCATTTTTGCGGGAGTTGATATATAATCAACCGGTATTTCTATGGAATTAAGAGGTGAATACAGTGGATAAAAAACAGAAGAAAAAGAGGAGCGGCAAACGCATTGCGCTGATCGTGCTGTGTGTAGTGCTGGCTCTTGTGCTTGTGGCGGGAATTGGCGTTACCGTGGTGCTGAACTGGGCTTTTGGCTTGATTGGCAAACCGGACAATACCCCCATGTCTTCGGAGGACATCCACCAGGATATTATAAAGAACACGGATCCCGTGGATCCTGACTTTACCGGCGCCGAGCTGCACCCGGATGATGTATGGACGACCGGCCCGACGCAGACGACACCCGAACAGACGGTGCCGATCCAAAATGAGGAGAATGTCATTAACATCATGCTCATCGGTCAGGATCGCCGCCCCGGCGAGGGCCGTGCCCGCAGCGATGCCATGATTTTGTGCTCCATTAACGTGGAGGAAAAGACGCTGGTGATGTCTTCCTTCATGCGGGATACCTATGTGCAGTTTCCTGAGGGATACTCCGATAACAAGCTGAACGCCGCGTATCAGTGGGGTGGTATGCCGCTGCTGGACGAAACGCTGGAGATGAATTACGGCATTCATATCGATGGCAATATTGAGGTGGATTTCAACCGATTTGTTCAGATCATCGATTTGCTGGGCGGTGTGGATATAACCCTGACCCAAGCGGAAGCAGACTGGTTGTCGCTGGGCGGCAATACCGTATCCCCAGGTGCCCAGCACCTAGACGGCAAGATGGCCCTTGCTTATGCCCGTATCCGTAAAATAGACAATGATTTTGGCCGCACCAATCGCCAGCGCAAGGTGATCATCTCCCTTCTGAACAGTTGCAAGGGCTCCAGTATGACTACCCTCACAAACCTTGTAAAAGAAATACTGCCTATGATTGCTACGGATATGTCGGAAAAGGAGATTATGAATCTGGCTATGGATATCATCCCCATTTTGAAGGATTTGGAAATCACTTCCCAGTCCATTCCTGCCAAGGGAACCTACACCGAAGCAAGGGTAAAGGGGATGTATGTGCTGATACCGGATTTGGAAGCCAACCGTGCGCTTTTGCGCGAGACCATTTACGGGGAATAACCGGAAAATACAGGGCATATCAGAGAATAATAAAAAGGGAGCTGCGGAAAGCAGCTCCTACAGACTGTTGAAAAAGGTGGCTGTAGGGGCCGATGCCCACATCGGCCCTTTGTAAAATGTTACGAATTTGCCCGAATTTACCAATAATATGAAGGATTTTGCTGCGGGGCGATGTGGGCATCGCCCCCTACAATTCTGAATTACCGGGTTTATCGACGGTCTGAGGGAGCTGCGGAAAGCAGCTCCTAATTTTTATAAGGAAAAACCCTCTTTTGCAAAACGCAAAAGAGGATTTCGTATTTTACACAAAGGCCAGAATCAGTTTTATGAGCTTTATGCCGAAAAAAACAGCTCCGCCGGCAATGCCGACAATAGGCCGATAATCCCGGACACCCTTTCGCAGGGCCACAATGCCAAAGATAATGGCTGCAGGGCCGGTAGCCAGAGTATAACTCCCAATAAAGGAGACCAGACCGAGCGCGAAGGATAAAGAAGCGATTGTGCTGATGGTGGGACTGGGCTGATCCTGATTGTATTCATTATGTGCCATATTAGCGCCTCGTTTCTGTGGATATTATAAGTATTATAAAGGTATTTGGGCGGAATGTCAACGGCGGAGTAGACATTGGCTTTTTGTCAACTGCTGCCGCCCCAATGGAAAGATTGGGATTGCAAATATCCTCGCATACTGCTATAATATACAAAATACATGGCTTTTGAAGGAGCGATTCTTTTGAAATATAAGAACATAGTTGTGGCCGGGGTGCTTCTGGCCTTGCTGCTGGCTGTGGGCGCTGTGGCGCTGCTCAGCGGCGGTGAGCCTGAGCCGGAAAAGCCGGAAGAATTTACGGGAAAGCTGCAAATAACGGAGATTTGTGCCAAAAATGAGAGTATTATTGCAGATAACAGCGGTAAATACCGGGATTATATCGAGCTTTATGCCCCTGAAGAAGCGGTAAATCTGAAGGGATTTACTCTGACCGACGGCAAAGTGACCAGCGAACCTTTGGGGGATATTACCATCGGGGCGGGGGAGTACCGCATTCTTTTCCTTAGCAACGAAACCACCGGCTTTGCTCTGGGCGCTTCCGGCGGTGATACCATCCAGCTAAAAACTCCCGGCGGCGACATTGCCGCCCAGGCCAGTACCACCGCCATGGGTGACGATCAGGTTATGATTTTGGTGGATGGCAAGTATCAGGTTACTGAGGATGCAAGTCCCAACTTCCCCAATACGCCGGAGGGCTTGGCTGCTTTCCGTCAGGGGAGTGTACAGGATAATCCCCAAATTGTCATCAGCGAGGTGCTTATCAGCAACAAAAGCGCCCTGCCCGACGAGCTGGGCATCTACAGCGATGTTGTTGAGCTGCACAATATCAGCGGAGGCCCTGTTTATTTGGGCAATTACTTCCTGTCCGACAATAAAGACCTGCGGTTTGCCTACCGCCTGCCGGATAGGCTGCTGGAAGCGGATGGCTATTTGGTCATTTTCTGCGACGGCGAGAATTACATCAGCGAGGAAGGCAGCATTCATGCCAACTTCGGCCTTTCCCGGGGGGAGAGCCTGTATCTTACGGATATGGGCGGAGGCTATTTGGAAGTAGCCTGTCAGAGCATTGGAGAAGATGTTTCCTGGCAGCTTTCAGACAGCGGCGCGTTCGCAGCCGGCACGCCCAGCCTTGGCTTTGCCAATACGGCGGAGGGCGTAGAGCAGGCCATGGCGCAGCGTACCGATTATGAAAGCGCGCTGATCATCAGCGAAGTGGTGCTCTCCTCCTCCGGTATGCCCTACAATGGTGTCATCAGCGACTTTGTGGAAATCACCAACCGCTCCGGCAAAGCCGTGTCCACCGCCGGCTGGTACTTGTCGGACGGCGGCGACCCCTACGATTATGCCCTGCCGCAAATGACATTGCAGCCGGGGGAGTGCCTGGTTATCCGCTGCGATACGGAAGGGGCGGGGTTTGGCCTTTCCCGGGGAGAGACCGTTATGCTCACCGGCCCGGATTTCCGCCATGCGCCCTTGGTGACCTGCGTGGAAGGGGAAGCCGGCCAAAGCATAAGCGCAAGCGGGGAGGGGGAAGAAATCTCCTATTCCTTTGGCCCGGTATCTCTGGGCTACGAGAATACGGAGCAGGGGCAGGAAAGCTACCTGAAAGACCAGCAGCCCAAGGGCTTAAGGATTTCCGAGGTAATGACCAGTAACTACAGCTACCTGCGCGGCCCCTACGGTGCTGCCTGCGATTGGATCGAGCTGTACAATGCAGGCTCTGAAACCATCGACTTGAGCGCTTATACCATTACGGACAACGCCAAGTACCCCGCCAAGTTTACGCTGCCCCAGCGCACGCTGGCACCCGGGGAATACTGCGTGATCATCTTAACGCAGGATAGCGCCAAGGCAAAATCGGGCTACGATGTGATTCCTATGGAATTGTCCTCCCGGGGCGAAAGTGTCTATCTCTATCGGGATGGCACCGTGGAGGATTTTGTGATGATTCCCGAGCTGGGGGTTGACGAAGCCTACGGCCGCGGCAGCGGCAGTATGTTCTTCAGCCGGTTGGCCAAGGCTACTCCCGGTTATTCCAATAGTGAAACGGCTGCCGTGTCTTCTGACCCGGTGGCCGTTACTGCCCCAGGCAGCTACAATGGGGTGGAATACCTGGATGTGGAGCTTTCCGCTCCCGGCACAATCTATTACACGACCAACTGTAACACCCCGGGCCGCTACGCCAGAGAGTATACCGGGCCTATCCGCATTACCAAGACCACGGTGCTGCGGGTAGTGTGTTACGAAGAGGGAAAAAGCCGCTCCAATGTTGTGGACCTTCTCTATGTACTGAACGAAAACGATACATTGAGCGTGGTAAGCATTGTGATAGAGCCCTACCAGCTATGGGACCCGGAAACGGGTATCTATGTAGACGGCCCCAATTATGACCCCGCCACAGACCCCTATAACGGTGCGAATTTCCAGCAGAACTGGGAACGGCCGGCAAGCCTGAGCCTGTATGAGGCAGACGGCAGCGGCAGCTTTTCCATCCCCTGCGGCCTGAAAATCTTTGGCGGCTATTCCCGGGTCAACGCAAAAAAGTCCTTTGCCTGTATGTTCCGCAAAAGCTATGGGCAAGCCCATTTGGATTACCCGGTTTTTGGGGAGGACAGCCTCCCTTATTACGAAGCTCTGGTGCTTCGCGCCGGAGGCCAGGAAGCCTTTTCTTCCCGGATCAAGGACGAGGTGATTACCTCCTTTGTGGGGGATATGCTGGGTATACCGGTGCAGGATTACCGCCCGGTAGCCCTGTACCTGAACGGAGAATACTGGGGCCTGTATTTTATACGGGAAAAAATCAATGAGAATTATGTGTCCGGCCATTTTGGCGTGGATGCCGACGATGTAGATTTGGCAAATTGGGACGGAAGCGACTCCCGCCAATTTACCGCTCTGAAAAATTATGCCCAAAGCAACGATTTGTCCATTCAGGAGAACTACGAATATATCGCCTCCCAAATCGATTTGGAAAACTATACCGATTTCATGATTGCCCAGATATGGATGAACAATAAGGACCCCGGCAATGTAAAGTATTTTACCGCCCCCGGCTATCAATGGACATGGATTCTCTACGATACCGATCTGGCATTTGTATATCCTGAGGAGAATTCTCTCCCGGTATTGCTGAGTACCAATTTGGGCTATGATATTACTTCCCGCACCTTTGCGGTGCGCCTGCTGCGCAACCCGGAGTACAAGGATTATTTCCTGCGCCGAATGGCATGGCAGATGCGGGAGATTTGGACAGAGGAAAATGTGATTTCCTACATTGATGATTTGCAGGAACAGGTGCGGCCTGCTATGGAAAAGGAATGCAAGCGCTGGGGCACCAGCTACAGCGCTTGGGAAAACCGGGTGGAAGCTTTGCGCAACTATGTCCGCAACCGAAACCGATATTTGCTGACATACATTCAGCAACGCTATGAGCTGACAGATCAGCAAATGGTGGACTACGGTTTCCCGGTACAATAACAAAAGGCCATGGCAGTCATTTCGGCTGCCATGGCTTTTTTGCTTTGCTCCCTTTCTTCTTTGCTCCCAAGGCAAAAGCGGTGAGCACGGCGGTAATGGGGATGGACAGAATCACGCCGATGCTGCTGCTCAGGCTGGAGAGCACTTCAATGGTAACAAAGGGAGAGCTGATAAGATAATAGGGCTGCAAACTGATGGAATAAACATAGAGAATCACGCTGAAGCTGCTGCCAAGAAATGCCAGAATCAAGGTATTGGTCATAGTGCCTACCATATCCCGGCCCACATTCATACCGGAGCGGAACAGCTCTTTTGCGCCCATATCGGGGTTGGCATCGTGGATTTCGCTGATGGAGGAAGCAATGCCCATGGTAACATCCATCACCGCGCCCAGAGCGCTGAGAATGAAACCGCCTACCAGAAGCCCGCTGAGCTTGATAGAGCCGCCGGTCTGGCGAATTTGCAGAAGTGCCTCGGCATCCTCCGCCTGCAAGCCGTCAATGTGGGCCATGTTCTGGGCAATCAGACCCAAAACGGCAGCCAGAGCCACGCCGGCAATGGTGCCCCCAATGGCACACCAGGTTTTCCGCTTGGTGCCGCTCATAATGCACAGAGATACTACGGCAATATAGCTGCTGGCAAGCAGCACGGCAAGGATGGTATTTGCGCCCTTAAACAGGGCGGGCAGAAGTATATAGAACAGGGTTGCCAGAGTCACCAGCAGACCAATCAGGGATTTCGCCCCGGTCTTGCCGCCAATGAGGACAGTAATCAGCAGGAATACGCCGATGAGAATGCCAAAGGGGATGAGCCGGTCAAAATACTGCACGGTGGCAATGTGGCTGCCGTCTTCGTAGACGGAAATGTTCAGCACCACCCGGTCGCCTACCGCTACGGGGCCGTCATAGATGGGGCCGACATAGTTGTAGACCTGCAGCACTTCCCCTTTATATTCTCCGGTAATCACCTTTACCAGCAGAAGCTGCTGACCACGCCAGCCGCCATCGTCTACCGGGCTTTGGGTGGTGCTGTCAGCGAGAATTTGGGTCACCTCGCCCCGCTCGTAGCGGGTATATGCGGTGGCAGAAGAACCTTCGGAAAGACCATCGGAGCGCACATAGATTCGGGCTGCCACAAAAAGAAACGCGGCAGCCAAAAGGACAATGAGCAGAGGAACAAAAGAAGGAAGCGCCATCTTTTTCTTCATAGCCGGATACCTCTCTTACATACATTATAATAAGTTGTGATAATAGACCTTGCGCAGCAAAGCAATCGATTGGAATTTAGCGAGGTGTAGGTTAGATAACCGTAGGGGCCGATGCCCACATCGGCCCGTTGGGGTGTTACGGATTCGCCGCAGTTCCGTAGAAGCATCGTCGTGCTTTCTGCGGGGCGATGTGGGCATCGCCCCCTACATTCACCCAATTTACACCCCGCGAAATTCCTATTTCCTTTATATAGCAGCCGATGAAAAATGATATACCTATATAAATAAAAGATATCATGTTCCTCTTGTTTCGTCAAGAGTGTGCATTTTTCGAGGCGCTTTCCGTGCAAAATGCAGAAAAGTGTCTTTTTACAAAAAACATACTGGAAATATATTACTATATATGGTATGATACAGGCATAATAATGCGCTAGGTATGGCTTTGCGCAAAGAAAGGAAGCGTAGACTATGAAGCAATCGGTTCATAGAAGACTGGTAGCTATGCTGCTGGTCGTGGTCATGGTCATCTCCATGGCTCCTGTGATTGCTACGGCAGAGGGGGAGCTTGCGGATCATGTCGTGATCAACCAGGCGTATGGCGGCGGAGGCAACAGCGGCGCCGTATACACCTACGACTTTGTGGAGCTTTATAACCCCACGGATGAGGAAGTGGATTTGACCGGCTGGTCCATCCAGTATGCCTCCAAGGCCGGAACCTTCGGCAACAATACTGCGGTGCTTAACGGTAAAATTGCCGCAAAGGGATATTTCCTGATTCAGCTTGGAAAAGGTTCCAATGAGATAAAGGAATTGCCTACTCCTGACTGCACGCCTGACAAGGCCATTGCTATGAGCGGTACGGAATTCAAAATCGCTCTGGTCAGCAACAGCGAGGCCATCTCCGGCAAGGACGATGCGGATGTTGTAGACTTTTTGGGTGTTGGCGCAGCCGATACCTATGAGGGAAGCGCGGCTGCTCCCAAACTGTCCAACAGCACCGCCGCGCTGCGGAATACCGACGGCGTGGACACCGACGACAACGCGGCGGACTTTTCCGCAAAAACCCCCAATCCCCGCAACAGCAAGGGCGATACTCCCGCTGAGACGACTCCCGCTGAGACCACTACCGCTCCTGCCCAGAGCGAAGCTTCCACAAAATATGAGAAGGTAGCTTCCGTGCAGGCCGGTGATGTTGTGGTTCTGTACAACGCGGCCAATGGCAAGCTGGTTTCCTCCACCAAGAGCGGCTATAAGCTCTCCGGCGTGGACGCTTCCGTGACAGATAACAAGATTGCAACCGACGATACCACCGTAGTATGGACCGTGGGCAAGGATGGGGAAGCCTATACCTTTACCCAGGGCGAAATGATGCTGGGCGGCGTTGTGAGCGGCACCTACATCAACCCCAGCACCAACGCTGCTGACGGTCATACCGGCTGGAACCTAACCGCCGCCAACGAGGCAAACAATTCCTACTTCATCGCCAACGCCACCCTGATCAAGGATGGTTACGATGGTGTGTATCTGGAATGGTACAACGGCTTTACCCTCTATGGCTCCAACAGCCCTGCGGAAGATGCCTTTGGCTTCCAGTTCTTCAAGCTGGTAGAGGAAGGAGCGGAGCCTCCTGTAACGACTCCCGCTGAGACGACTCCCGCTGAGACGACTCCCGCTGTGACAACTCCCGCTGTAACCACCCCCGCCGAGACAACGCCTCCCGCTGAGGAGCCTGCCATCAGCACCATTGCCCAGGCTCTGGCCGGCGCAGACGGCACCAGCTTTACCGTCAAGGGCGTTGTTACTCTGGTAGACGGCAAGAACATCTATGTTCAGGATGCTACCGGCGGTATCTGCGTGCGCATGAGCAACACGCCGTCTGACATTACGCTGGGCGATACCATCATCGGCACCGGCTCCAAGACCGTATATAACGGTCTGCCCCAGCTCGGCTCCGGCACCTATGAAAAGTCCGAAGGTCTGACCCTGTCCCCCAAGACGGTTACTGACATTTCTGCCTTGACTACTGCGGACATTTGCTGCTATATCAAGCTGGTGAATGTGGAGATTACGGAAGTATACGACAACAATGGCGGCTACTCCACCCCCAACATTACTGTGCAGGATGCCTCCGGCAACAAGATTCAGCTCTACAAGGCCGTTACCACCAAGACTGACGGCGCTTGGGACTGGAAGGTTGGCGACAAGGTCAACATCACCTGTGCTGTCAGCGCGTATAACACCACTTTGCAGCTTCGCAATACCCTCGCTACCGAGATCACACCCTATGTGGAGCCGGAGAACCACATTGTCACCGATCTCAGCGAGCTGACCGACGGGGCGAAGGTCGTTATCTTCAACCCTGCCAATATGATGGCGCTGTCCCAGAACTACTCCGGCTTCTATAATACCGGTGTGGCCGTCACCAATACCGACGGCGTTCTGGCCGGGTACGAGGCCACCGAGATTTGGACGGTCGGCGTGAACACCGACGGCAGCTACACCTTCTCCACCGCCGACGGCAAGAAGTTCTCCATGGGCGCAAGCTATTCGAGTACGCCGCTGGACGATGTGAACCCCAACTGGAACATCCTCTCTGCCGCTACCGCGGACTGCTTCTACATCCAGAACACCGCCCGCGGCAGCTATGTGGAGTGGTATTCCAGCAAGGGCAACTGGAGCTCCTACGGTTCCATCGGAAACAATGAGGCCCTCTTTGCCCAGCAGTTCTATCTGGTGGTCAAGGAAGAGCAGCCCGCCGAGGACGGTCTGCCCAAGGACGGCGATCAGGTCGTCATCTACAATGTCAGCGCCGAGGGCGTTCTGGCTGCCGAAAGTGACAACCAGTCCATCAACAATGCCGCCGCGGTTATCGCTGACGGCAAGGCTACCGTAGCCAACGGCGGTGTGGTATTCACCGTTCAGAAAAACGGGGACTACTTCCGCTTCTATAACGAAACCTACGGCTACCTCTGCTCCAACGGCACCGGCAACAACGCTTTCTATTCCCTGGAAGCCTCCGAAGATGCCGACTGGACGCTCTCCTCCGGCAAGAAGGGCGGCTACAATCTGGAAAGCCGCACCGCCAAGTACAACGGCACCTACAGCCAGTATCTGGAGTACTATGCTGACAGCTATAAAACCTACTCCATGTACAATGTCACCGATTACGATATTTACGAGTTCTTCTTCTATCCCTGCGCCAACGAGAAGCTCACCGGCGGCATCGTCAATGAGCCTCAGTTCATCGTAGATACGGTGTCCGATGCGTTCATCGGCGCGGACTTCGTGCTGGACGCTCAGGTAGACGCTCCCTTTGGCGTTAAGTCTGTAAGCGCGGGCGACTTTACGGTTACCACCGATGAGCTGGGCCTGCACATTGGGGTTACCGCCGCTCAGATTGAAGCTTTCAAGACTGCCGGTACCTTCGACATCGTTTTGACCGGTGTAGATAACAAGGATGTAGAATTTACCAAGACCGTTACCGTTACCATCAAGGATGAGCCTCAGATCGGCGCTGTTTCTCCTGCCTCCGGCAGCGAAACCGGCACCAACCTGAAGCCCACCATCGAAGCCGTCGTTTCCAACGCCGGTGAGAATCCCACCGTCACCATGACTGTAGGCGGCGTAGAGGTTACCGCTGCTTACGCCAACGGCAAGATTACCTATACCCCCGATGCCAACCTGACCGAAGGCCGCACCACCGTTACCGTTACCGTTACCCGTGCCGACGGCAAGACCGCTGAAAAGACCTGGACCTTTACCGCAGGCAAGGCGCAGTATCAGCTCTACTTCGGCCAGCTCCACTCCCACACCACCTACTCCGACGGCTCCGGCAGCCTGACTTCCGCTCTGGAATATGTAAAGAACCTGCCTGAGAGCGCCAATGTAGATTTCGTGGCCTTTACCGACCACTCCAACTACTTCGACTCCAAGACTGCCATCAACCCCGAGGCCGCGCTGTATGACCGCAGCCAGGCTACCGCCGCCAGCCTTGCTCTGTGGGACGAGTATGTTGGCACGATTCTGGACTTTAACGCCAGCCAGAGCGACATCGTTGCCATCCCCGGCTTTGAAATGACCTGGTCCGGCGGCCCCGGCCACATTAACACCTTCAATACCCCCGGTATTGTTTCCCGGAACAACACGACTCTGAACAACAAGACGGGCGACGCCGGCATGAAGGCCTACTACGCTCTGCTGAGCAACTCCGAGCTGTCCGATTCTATCAGCCAGTTCAACCACCCCGGCTCCACCTTCGGTACTTTCTCCGACTTCTCCTACTGGGATGCGGTCATCGATTCCCGCTTCCGCTTGGTGGAGGTTGGCAACGGCGAAGGCCAGATCGGTGCCGGCGGCTACTATCCCAGCTATGAGTACTACACCATGGCTCTGGATAAGGGCTGGCATGTAGCGCCTACCAACAACCAGGATAACCACAAGGGCAAGTGGGGCAACGCCAACGATGCCCGTGATGTAATCCTGACGGACGATTTCACTCTGGAAGGCATTTATCAGGCGATCCGTGACCGCCGGGTATATGCTACCGAGGATAAGAATCTGGAAATCTACTACACCGTGAACGGCTACCAGCTTGGCTCTATCATTGAGGAAGTTCCCGAGAAGCTGAATATTCATGTAGTTGTTTCCGATCCCGACAGCTCCGACAGCATCTCCAAGGTAGAAGTTATCGTAAACTCCGGCAAGGTCGCCCATACTTGGTCTACCGCTTCTGAACTGGCCGCCGGCGAGCTGAGCGTTGAGCTGGAGCCCATCTACAGCTACTATTATATCAAGGTTACTCAGGGTGACGGCGATTTGGCGGTTACCGCTCCTGTTTGGGTTGGTGAAACCCTCATGCTGGGCATCTCCAGCGTAGAGTGCGGCACCTCTACTCCCGTTACCGGCGAAGAGCTGACCCTGACCACCACCCTGTTCAACAGCGAAAGCAGCGGCGCTACCGTGAAGAGCCTTACCTACGCCATCAAGGGCGGCGCCGTCATCGGCACCGACACCACCGGCTACACCGTTCCCGCTTCCGGCACTCTGGCTATCGACTATAAGTACACTCCCGACAAGGCAAAGGTATTTACCGTTACCGTTACCGCTGTTGTGGAGCAGGACGGCGTTGAGTACATCTTCACCAAGGATATCGAGCTGGACATCGAGAACGCCGACAATCTGGTTTACATCGGCATCGACGCTTCTCACTACAACGAGTATGTCAACGGCAACTACAAGGACTCCATGGGCAACTTTGGTGCTCTGGCTGCTGAGTATTCCGTGCGTACCGTTACCCTGAATACCAGCGAAGACCTGATTGCCGCCTGCAACAATGAAAACGGCAAGTACAAGGCCATCATCCTTACCGCGCCCTCCCGCCGCAGCTCCGATGCTCAGAACAGCAATCCTCTGAAGGTGTATACGGAGGCTGAGCTGGCTGCCATTCAGGCATTCAACCGGGCCGGCGGCATGGTCATTCTGGCCGGCTGGTCTGACCATTACGAGGATTACCCCGATGTGGATTCCATTAAGAACATGAAGCCCGAGGAGCACATGGCTGCTACCCAGAACGCCATTCTGGAAGCCCTCGGCTCCAGCCTGCGTATCGCCGACGACGCTACCTATGACGATAGCTACAACGGCGGTCAGGCTTACCGCCTGTACTTCAGCACCTATGGCGACAATGTTCTGACTCAGGGCGTGGAAGTGGATCCCGAGAATCCCCATGACCGCCTGTACACCGAGGTATTCAGCCACTACGGCGGCGCTTCCGTCTATGTAAACGGCAGCTCCACCATTCCTTCCACCGTATCTCCCGTAGTCTTCGGCCACGCTTCCACCTACTCCGTGGATACCGACAGCGACGGCTTGGGCGGCAGCACCGTTTCCAAGTATGCCTACGCTGAGGGCGACGAGCGCCTGATGATTATGGCTTATGAGCAGCTTCCCGGTCAGGGCATGATCATCGTGTCCGGCGCGGCCTTTATGTCCAACTTCGAGGTTCAGGCCACCGTTGAGGACTCCGGCTCCGAAAAGAACTACTCCAACTACCGCATCTGCCAGAACCTCCTGAACTTGATCAACCCCGTACAGGTTACCGATATTCGGGATGTTCAGAGCGAGCAGGAGGAGGGCGTGAAGTTCACCATTGAGGGCATCGTTACCTCCAACGCCTCCGGCTTCGACAAGAATACCGCTTTCTTTGACTGCATCTATGTCCAGGACAGCACCGCCGGTATCAACGCCTTCCCCGTAGCCGGTACTTATAAGATCGGAGACAAGGTTCGCATTACCGGTACTACCTCCTCCTATCAGGGCGAGCGCCAGATCGCTGTGGAGTCTATCGAGCTTATCAGCGAGGGTAACGATGTTGCGGCTGAGGAGGTTACCGCCGAACAGATCAATGACGGCTCCAAGCTGGGCAGCCTGGTTACCCTGAAGGGTACTGTGGTCAGCTTCGAGAAGGCCAACGGTCTGGTGCAGACCATCATGGTCAGAGATGCCAACGGCAAGATTGCCCGGGTATTCATCGACGGCTACGTCACTACCTCCAAGGAAGTTGAGGGTCTGGAAGTAGGCTGCGACATTACCGTTACCGGCTGCGCTTCCTATGACAATACCTTCAACGCACCCGATGGCCCCTTCCCCCGCATCCGTATCCGCAACCGTGCAGATGTGGTATGCACACCTGCCACCGATCCTTCCAACCCCGGCACCGGCGATAGCACCAATGTTACTATGCTTGCGGCAGTTATGCTGCTGAGCATGGCTGCATTCGTAGCTATCCTGCCCCGCCGCAAGGAAAACGCCTAATCCCTAATACGAAGGGGCTGTAAAGAAACAGTCTGCGAAAAACGGAGGATTCCAGAGATGGGATCC
>JBJDYH010000129.1:0-14040 GCA_051867135.1 Faecousia sp.
CCAGACAGCTGTTGTAGCGCAGGCAGTTTTTCCGGCATTCCTCCACCGTGCCCACACTGGGCGGGCAGGCCCAGGATTTTCCGTAGCGGTCGCACTCATGCTCACAGATCCACCGGACGCGCTGGGAAAACTCCAATTCCTTCGGGTCCGCAAAGAAATAGACATACAGCGGCAGCTCGCTGAGTCTGCGTTCCAGTTCTTCTCTGTTTATCATCGAAATTCCTCCAAAATGGCCCGACAGCCTTCCACGATATCCTCCCAGGTCCGTTCAAAATTCCCGGTGTACCAGGGATCTGCCACATCCCGCGGGAGCAGCGGCCGGATTTTCTCCGGATCTTTGGGCAGCATCCGTGCCAGCCAGCGGGCATTGGATGCGTCCATATAGTAAATCCGGTCAAAATGCCGGTAGTCCTCCATGGTTACCTGCCGCGCCGCATGTCCATCGCACCGGATTCCGTGCTTCTGCAGCTCCCTGCGGGCAGGCGGATACACGGGATTGCCAATCTCCTCCCGGCTCACCGCCGCGGAAGCAATCTCAAACTCCCCTGCCCTGCCCGCTTTGGCCACCATATCCTTTAATATAAATTCCCCCATGGGACTGCGGCAAATATTGCCGTGGCAAACAAATAGTATTCTAATCATCCATTTTCACCTTGTTTATATCCTGTTTTACACCATAAATATGTATATTCCGAACATTTTTGATGTGTTCAATTCTGCGTGTCTTTACGGTATCTCCGCAAATCTACATAAGTCTACACAACTTGAACACAAAAAAGAGTAAATTTGCGAGTAAGCTAACAGCCGGGATTACACACTTGCGATACGCTTAAATTCCTGTTCTATCTGCTCATAACTGGAATGGGTATAGATTCCAAGGGTCGTTTGAATGTCCCCATGTCCCGCCAAATTCTGCAAACTTTTTGCACGCATACCGCTGTTGTACATTCTTGAAATAAATGTGTGCCGGAATACATGCGGCGTGACGGATGGCAGTTTTTCAGAATGTGTAGCGTTGTATTTCTCGAGAATACGCTTTAGGGCGTGTTCAAGGTGCATTGCCACTTTCGGCTTGCCGTAAATATCCAAAAACAAAAACCCGGTATGACCGTCCACGATTGTTTCTATCATGGGCGTTTTCCGATTTTGTAGCACCCTTTGAAATGCTGCATATGCGGTATCGCTCATAGGTATATCCCGCACGCCGTTCTCGGTCTTTGGTCCTTCAATGTACAGCGCACAGTTTCTATCCCGCTGTAATTGCTTGTAGACATGAATACGCCTGTTTGTAAAGTCAATATCCTTTCGGGTCAGACCGTACAACTCAGACACCCGCATCCCGGTTTCCAGCAGAATCACAACCTCGTCATACCATCTGCTCCGGCACTTGTCCGAAGCAATGTAGTCCAGATAGGTTTTGACCTGTTCATCTGTAAGCGCAACCCGCTTCTCAGAATCATTTGGAACTACCTGTGTAACCGGGAACAAAAACGGATTCCGATACAATACATTGTCCTCTACCGCCATTTCAAAAGCGGGCTTTAGCACCCCTCTGACCTGTGTAATCGTGGAGTAGCTGTACCCAACCTCTTGATTGAGATAGATAAAGAATGCTTTTGCATCCGAAGGCTTTACATCCCGTATCTTCCGCTTGCTGAACTCATATTCCTTTAACAGATTCAAAACAAAGTTGTACCCAGTTTTCGTTGTCGTTCTGACACCGTTTCGTATGGAGATATACCGCTCCACCAGGCTTAACACAGTTGCGCTTCCAGCAGAATAGTCAATGCCATCACTCAGCATCTTTTGGATAGCCTGTTCTTTCTCCCGCAAGTCCTTTAGCGTTGCCGCATAGACCCATTGCTCTTTTTTGTGAATGTCTTTGTACCGATAGGCGTATGTACCGTTGGATCGCTGGGATTCCCCCGTTTTCAGAATACGCCTTTTGTTATCCATGCGCTTCTCTGACATAGCAGCTCCTTTCCGAAAAGCGCCCTATGTGGTACGAATATCATACCACAATATGGGTACTTTTTCAAACTTAAATTGAGTATGCAGCGTCAAGAAACGCTTCAAATTTCTTTCGTTTTATCAATCTTCGATTTCCAACCCAGAGGACAAACGGGCAATCCTCTGAATTGGATAGTTCCCGAAGTTTCCCGACCCCAATGTTGAAATAGGCGGCGGCTTCCTCAAGTGACAGGTTAATCTTTTCTGAAATTGATACAGTATCCTTTTTAATTTTTTCTCGTTCCTTTCGATACTGCTGTCCCTCGCTGACAGCTGAGGTGTGAACACCGTACTAAAACGGCGTTTTAGAAGTTCAAACAACATTTTTTATTTTTTGTGTTAATCGTCGGCAGTTATGGGATTTCGTTGCACAAACACAGTAGTAAAACCCTGATTTCCGTTTTCGAAAGCCCATAACCATCGCAAAATACGCTATAATGCCTGAATATTTCCGTTTTCTGTCTCAATATTTCTGCTTAGAAATCACTGTTAAAACTCGCAAAATATAGCGAAAATATAACTTTTGGGCTCAACTAATTAGCTATGAAATTTATGTAAACTGTGTGTTTCCAAATTATTAACAGCTTATAATAAAGATACACATATGTTTTTCTGTATACCAACAACTAATTGCTTGCACGGGATAGTTTATTTGGCAAGCAGTTCCCTTGCAGCTTTAAGCAGCTCTTTATTCATGGCAGCTTTTATCGGCTGCGGCATATCACTTTGCATGAGAAAATCCCTTTCTTTTTTATACTCGTTCATAACAAGTTGGTTGTGGGAATATTTGGCTGATTCATACAGTGCATCATCAACATAATACCAAAAACTATATTTTGTTGAGATTATCCATTCTACAATTTCTTCAGCTGAATTATTCGCAACCTTATCTAACAATTCTCCGTAAAAATGGTCATTAGTGTTAGGAAAGTCCTTTTTTACTTCCTCAATATCAGAATAGTGCTGTATTCTTCCACTCAAATACGACTTATACCTTGAAAGGTATTCCAGTTGAGAGGATGCTATATCTAGTTCTGCTTTCTTTATATCATCGGAAAATAACCTATCAAACCCCTCAGGCCATTTGTTGCTTCTTGTGTCTGTATTATGTGTTTTCTCAAACATTTTTAGTGCATTCAAATCGTCAACCGTTAGTTTAGGCGATGTACCAGCTGTTATGTAGCATAACTTACGTCCCTTGTTATATTCAACCACGGAGTCGAAAATGCTTGGCAATTCCCCATTACTAAATTGACAGATCACATTCTCAGTTGTACAATCATCGATTTTGTATTCACCGATTCTTGCCGCCGCAGGAAACAATCTCCCGACTGCTGTCATCTCCAAAAGGCAAGGGATAAACGCATCACAAAATTGCAGCATTGTTTCTGAACGTGGAGAATCATCGCAAATTAAATGGTGGGATTTATATTCTATTCCGATTTGCGGCCCTTTATCTTTTCGCCCCGTAGATTCAAGTGAATGCCCGTATTTTAGCGATTTCCCTCGTCCTGTTTTTATCGGGATAGAATTGTTCTCATAGGTTACATAACAACTATCCGTCGGTAAAAATCGCTCATACTCACGCTTGACTTTTTCATTATCAACATGGTAATTATCTAGGCTTAGTCCGATTCTAATTCTGGGTTGACAAAAGATTTTACAGTCACTTCTAAATATTTCGTCATTTTTTCTTGATTTTGTGATATATAAATGTGCTTTTACAAGAAACTCTTTTACTTCCTCAGATAATTCAACTCCATTAGTTATATAGGAAATGCCGCCGAGTGGAATACCCTTTTCGATCATACGATCTACAAAATAGTTCATCTTGTCCGGGGCGAGAGTAGGTTCACCACCTGTGAATGACAATCGCCCTATACCGGCTGTCTGCTCCAAAAACGAATCAATAATATCATTTGATATATCCAAATCCTGTGCATCACCGCGCAAACAGTGTTCGCACTTTAGCTGACACCGCCTAGTTATTTCCACCATTATATGCCTAAAATATATCTTTTTCATTCTTATCTCAATCTCCTGTCTCGCTATCATCTTTGGATACTTCAAACACATCGAAGCATCCCTCGTCCAATGCAGAAATCCTTTCCTGTTCTGCGATTGATTTGGATATATCCATAAACAGGCATTCGCCGCCTTTTTTCCACCCGCCCTTCTTATTTTTAATCGGTTCGCATCCAACGACTATATGCTCTGATATGTATCTGAGGCATTGTATCAGGCTCTCCGCATCCTCGCAAATGAAGTATTGCCTTGCATCGCACTCGGCTTCAAATCTAATGCCTACCCCTAACAGGCCTTTCGTGAGGCAATTAACCATAGATTCAAGTCTGGATGTATCATTCATCGAATTTCCGATAAACACACGGTATTTTTCGTCCACATACGCAACAGATACCCGGGCTGGCAGTTTAAATTTGCAAACAATATCGCTCTTTTGTTTGTTTTCCTGTGCCGTCATCAAAGACAAATTATAAATTGTGTGATTATGGATAATATTGTCTGCATGGTCTATAACCAGACTGTAATAGGTTTTCTCATCCATGAAATCCTGAATATCGGAGAGATAGGTCTGATAATGTATCCGCCCCATGTAGCACCCAAGAGCCAAGTCGTAAATTGTGAACCGTGTTTCGGAGCCGTCAACGTTAATAATAAACTTCAGGTAGCCATTATTTCTGTACGGCTTTAGACAGTCCAACATCAGAATCTTTTCTAATTCTGGATGATATGTTAAGCATTCTTTCACAGGTTCTAGCACGCCGCCGATCTTGCGTGAAAAAACTATGTACTTTGGATTCCGTTCCGGCTCAAGTTGTATCTTTCTGGTATTGCTCTCCATGGAAATTGTGGTCTTATGTTTTCCCATTCGTTGTCCTTTCATTTCTTATTTCTGTTTCATGTTGTGCATCTTGCCATTGTTTAAGCTGTAACTCTTCTGTAGAAGAGATATAATTGCGTCCTCTTAATTCCTCAAACTCTGTATATTTGCAACTATTTATTTTAAAAATATGCTAAATATAAAGCTTATACTGGAATAATTTCAACAATTCTTCTCTGCAAAAAATGATGAAGGCATAAAATCTTTGCAAAAACCCGATAGTCACCGGCTAAAACGACAGCTCACCATATAAGAATAATATCGATAAGCCCATAACCACCGGGTTTCTGTTTTTGAGAATCTCTGCAAAAAATGATGAAGCTGCTTTCTTACTGCTTCGTCGCCGTGTTTTCTGTCTTTTCTGCAAAGAAAAGCTTTGCTATTTCAAGCCGATTAAGCGCTGATCCGGCATAAATAACGCCTGGATTTATAATAATTTTTCCGTCATCCTGTCCATTGTAATCGCATATTAACTTTAGAAAATGTTCTTTTCTTCCGTTAACGTCAAACATGACAGAACGATAGATATTCATAAGCCTGCTTAAATTGGAATAAGAGAAGCCCACAGCTTTGCAAAACTCTTTCGGCGACATTGGTATAATCTTATCAATGTCTCTTTCTTCAGGATTGTGGCATAGTATGTTGTGTTCAATATTGATAAACGGTATCATCATAAACGCATATCCTAGCGGTTTATGATTCTTACCGTTCGTAGCTTCATACAATCTGCGCACACCGTTACGGTATATCTGCTGAAATTGCTTAAAACCCCTTCTCTTTAATCCGCCACGCACAAAGGAATTGCTATCAAGATAAAGAAACCCCTCGGCATCCTCATGGATATATTTCGGGCAGACCTCTTTCATAAAGTATGCGGCGTTTCTTTCCGACAACCGCAACACTCCGGCAAGGTCTTTCTTCTGTAAGTGTACGCCGTTCCGAATAATCGGATTGCCGTACTCTCGCTTCTCCTTTGGACAGTTTTTGCCTAATTCACTTTTGTACCCAGCAAAGGTGCTGAGATAGATCAGGCGTGTAACCATGGCAGGGGAAACACCGTCAAATCCAATATGCGCATCCACAAATACGAATTTTTCTTTTCTCTTCCCACCTCGCATCATATCTCGCATAATGCGTTCTTCCTTGTTTTTCCTGTCTCGTTCCATCTGTTCCGGTGTTCTGAGATTGACATAGCTACCTTTCTCGCAAACAACCGTGATTGTGTTGGTCTCTTTTACTTCCCCGGTTGATTGAGAAACAAGTCCAATACTTGTCAAGTCGTAACCATGTTGAATAATTGTAGTATTCATAAATCACTCCTTCCAAATAATTGTGGTGGGTGGTAATCGCCGCCGTTGAATTACGGAAAAATTACAAACTTTCTCCGCTGTTCAACCTTAAACTCCATCTGGCATTCCTGACAAGTCAAGCGCGTTCCGGGTGTAGCATATACAATTCCCTTGCATCGTGGGCAAACCAATCTGTCAGTCACATTGTCAACAATCTTATTTCCCTCGATGGTAAAGCCCTCTTCCTCAAGCAGTTCTTCTAAGTCATTTCTGCGGGACTTCCAATAATTGTGGTTATCCATTTCGGCCTCAGATGAATATTCAAGCAGTTTGTCAAAAGTCATAATAGTTCCTCCTGTTTCTTTGTGTTACGTTCATTCACGGTTTCGCCTCCTAGCAATATAAATATCGCATCGGCGCACCGTCCGCACAATTTTAAGTGTAAACTTCTCAAATCAAACCGGCTGCCGTAGCCGCAATTCAATTTGATTTCCGATAATGCAAGTCCAGCCACATCCCCGCCGCCGCATAGCTGACACCGTTTCTGAATAAAATCGGGGTTTGTTTCAAACTGTTCATTATCCATATCCATTCTATCACCTCCTTCGTGCAAGGATGCCTTGCCACTTGAGGCTCACAGCAACATCCAAAGCCCCACAGCAAAAAGCAAACAAAAAAAGTGGGCACGCCGACAAAAGCATAGCGAAACACTACACTTCCATCGAGCGGCCCACTGACAGTCAGGCTAATTTAACATACTCATGGTATGCTAATGAAAAATAAAAAACGCTCTAAACTATATCTATTTATTATATATAATAACACAGCATCTCTGAGATGTCAATACCTAATTTCAAAAAATCAGATATTTTTGAAAGGGCTGTGTGTTACTTATTAGCTTACATAATAGGGGACGCTGAACCGCCGCTTACAACCTCCCGTGTGGGTGGTCTGGGCGGCGGCTTGTGCGCTATCCCTATGCCTATAGGGGACGCTGGGCGGCTAGTGCGTAACCGTCCGGCGCTTGCCTTTTACCCCTTCCAGGCTTGCCTATAGGGGACGTGGAGAGGCTAGCGGGGACAAACATTTCGGTTCTGTCTGTTTCCCGATACACCTATAGGGGACGCTGGCGGCCTGGCGGTAACCACAATTCCTTGTGCTGCAATTCGTGAATGATTCCGGGTGTGGGAGAGAAAGCGACTTGCACCAAAATCGCCGCCGTCCCGCCACCAGAATCCCAAAACCACCGGGCGGCTCAATCGGTGCTTTGGCTCTCGTTGTCCAGCGCTAGAGATTCCAGATACTTATCAATTGCCCGGCGGATGAACTCGTTTGTGCTGATATTCTCTTGAATTGCAGCAGCTTTGATTATTTCTCTTCTCCCCTTCGGGAGCATCAACGACAATCTATCATAATTTTCTGCGTTGTATTTATTATTGTAGGTAATTGTTTCCTTAACATCTTTTCTTGCCATTGGGTGACCCTCCATGGATATAATATAAAAGGTACATTGCACAATGTACTATTTAAACAAAACAATTGTAAAAACATTGTTCAATATTCCAACTTTACAGAACATTACTCAATGTGCTATTATATAGCCAGAAAGAGTTGGGAGCCCAATTTCAACACCGCCTGTTGTAACCCAATGTATCGACAAACACAAAGGAGCGGCGGCAGCACGGAGAGACGGCACAAATTGAATTAAAGGAGAAAGCATTATGAGTACCATCGACATCGCCACCAAAATTGAAGAGCTGAAAGCCCTGCAAGAGCTTATCGAAGAAGCCAAGGCCGAAGCCGAAGCCCTCACTGATTCCATCAAGGCTGAAATGTTGGCACGGGACACCGAAGAGCTGGAAGCTGGAAAGTACATCATTCGCTGGACTTCCGTTCTCTCCCAGCGTTTCGACAGCACCGCATTCAAAAAGGTCATGCCGGAAGTCTACAAGGCCTACACCAAACAGGTTTCCAGCCGCCGCTTCTCCATCACCTGAGAAAAAGCCCTTGCGTGAACACCGACCAAAGTAGACACGCAAGAGCCCTAGCACTCCAAGGCGGGGAGCAATCCCCGCCACGCAGGAGCGTTATCATTATATCAAACGCTCCTGAAAAAATCAAGAAACAAAGGAGCATAAATCCATGAAACAAACCACAAAAATGTCCCGTCTCGTTGGTGAAATCGAAAAAGCGTTCCGAATCCTCAATGCTGAACTGTTCGACGGTCAACTCCCAACACCTGTGTTCACCGTCATCCCGACGCCGAGAGCGTTCGCGCACTTCGTTCCGTGCCCCATTTGGGACGTAGCCGGTGAGGGCAAGACTGAAATCAACATCGCATCCGGCACACTGGACAGACCCCTTGAAAACATCCTTGCATCGCTGCTGCATGAAGCCGTACACCTTTATTGCTTCTCTGTCACCAAAGAGCAGGACACCAGCAACAAGGGACTGTATCATAACAGAGTGTTCAAGCGTGAAGCCGAAGCCCACGGGCTGACTGTTGACCGGCACGATAAATACGGCTGGACAATTACCTCCCCAGGCGACAAGCTGCTTGAGCTAATTCTAGCCCATGATGAACTACAAGAAATCAAGATGTGCCGATATGACCCGGCAACGATCAGCGTACCCACCGGAAAGGCCACAGGAGCCACTACAAGCTTTAATCCCGTAAGACCCAATGCCCATCACCGAAAGTATACCTGCCCCCAGTGTGCCGCATCTGTGAGGGCTACAAAGGCTGTGAACATCATGTGTATGGACTGCGGGATGCAGATGATTGTATTTTAATTTCCGAATACGGCGGGGAGCAATCCCCGCCACAGACCAGAGAAAGGACTTATATTTATGACTACAAAACTTCTGGAAGAAATTCTCTATGAAGAAAAGCTTGACATGGTGCCCCAGAGAGCGGCGGAAGAAATCAATCTGGGAACCCTTGACCAATTGCTCAAAGAGTGCCCGCCTACTGCCGTTGTATACAATTCCACAATTTGCCTTTCCAACGACCGACTGCTCACCATTCCCACACCTACCGTTCGTGTAGAGTGTTCAAAGCTGCTTTTTCTTCCTATGGACGATATACTCTATCTCAAGGGAGAAAATATCGATTTGAGTTTCGGGCCGATAAAAAAGATTTCAATCACGGAGGAAACATTCGGCGCTAGAATTCTTTATCTACACTGTGAATACCGCCGTGATTCTCCGAAGTACGCCGCCGACTATGTGCTTCTGCTGTGCTATTAACGTAAAGAAAGGGTATACTTCCCGTATACAATTGGGAGGCAGTAAAAAGTAAATTGTATTCCCCGCCATTTTACAACATGCTGCCCAAGTCTATGAAACAGTTTTTACAGATAGGAGAACGCAAGATGAACATTGCCTATGTTCGTGTCAGCACCGCCGAACAGAATGAACAGCGGCAGGTGGAAGCCATGAAGTCATTCCAGATCGAAAAGTGGTTTGTCGAGAAAATTTCGGGAAAGGATATGCACCGCCCCAAGCTGCAAGAAATGCTTGAATTTGTCCGGGAGGGTGACACTGTACACATTCACGATTTTTCCCGCCTCGCCCGCTCCACCGCCGACCTGTTGAACATTGTGGACACACTGAACCGCAAGGGTGCAACGCTGATCTCCAATAAGGAGAACATCGACACCAGCACTCCCACCGGAAAGCTCATGCTCACATTCATTGGAGCAATTGCTGAATTTGAGCGTCAAAACCTTCTTGACCGCCAGCGGGAGGGAATCGCCCTTGCCAAAGCAGCGGGAAAATATAAGGGCGGCAAACGCAAGACCGTGAGGGACTTTGAGGACGGATATGCCAGGTATAAAGAACGCCTGACCTCCAAGGCTCAACTTGCAAGAGACCTGCATATCAGCCGCCCAACACTGGACAAACTCATAAAGGAATTTGAAAGCAATCACAGCGCCCAGTTTTGAGACGTTCACACTTAATCAGCCTATGCCAGACATAAAATGCTGGGGCGGTTTCCCGCCCCGTTCATGTTTTCCTAGATATTTGACAATACTTAATCATATAGCGTTACTTCGCAATTCGTCACTTGATAATTTGATCCACTGGTGTCCCCCATTGTAAAGGATGCTGCCCACGTCACCCGAATGGATGTGCCATAACTGTTTTGGGCATCTACATACCCAGATACCTTGTAGGAGTTGCCGCTTCGAGACACAGCATAGCTATCCCCCGACCAGGGAAACTTCGCCGACGATGGCGATGTTAATTTGCCCTTCACCAGCTCTTGAGCTGCTGAAACAGCATACCAGAATTTGTCGTCCTTTGATGACACAGTTTGATAACTTCCGCCACTCGTATAGGTTGTTGTTGATTTAGTTGTACTGTTACTCTTCCACGCTGTAATATAATATTTCACATAATCGTCGTAAGCGTGACCATTCCATATATTGTTTTTCAGATAATCTTTTGTAACACCATAATCCTTCTCAACCAAAGAGAAAGCTTCATCCTCAGAGTAAAGGTATTTTCCATCCTTTTTACGAGCAGTCAAATTACTGTCCAACGACCAATAGATTCTTGCTTTCTCAACAGGCGATAACCCTATACCCTTCTTTGCTTTTATTTCATCCGTTGAAAGAACTTTATCACATTTACTGCACATTATAAATCCGGCCTGAATATTTCCTTGCCAGTTATGATTACATGACGTAGTTGTTCTTTCATTTTGGGTGGATGTATTTTCAGCTTTGATCATTGGTTCTGTATTCTGCACTTGAGCTGTAGCATTATCACTATTATCGGGAAATCCACCCTCTGAATTGTGGGCTATAAATGCTATAACTGTAGTCATTATCGTAAGAACAATCCCTATCGACAGTAAAACAACTACTGCTGAATAGTTGTCCTGTGTACGTTTCTTTTCCTTTCTATGTTGTGAAATTGAATTACTGCTCCAAATGCGAGCATCTGAACTATAGGGCATTTCTTCGTTCAAACGTTCACACTCAGTTGCTTTTCTTTTTTCTTTGTTGGCATAAAAATCAGAATCCGCTATTACTTTTTCCAGGAAAGTTTTCCTCTTCTTTTCATCGTGAAAATACATGGTTGCCTGCCAAAGAAAAATCAAGGCAAACCCCAAAAGAACGACGATAGCTACAATGGGTATCTTGTATTTCAGGCCGAAACACACCGCACCAAGTAAGAACATCCCCAGAATAAGATATAATAGATAACTCCATACGCTTGTCGGCACCGAAAGTTCTGCTATTTTCTCTTGCTGTTCTCTTGCTCTTTCCATTTTTGCATTTCGCAGGATCCTCTCAGTTTTGACTCGAAGTTCTTCTTCTGCTAGGGCAACAGCTTCTTTATCCCCAACAGGAAAACCGCAATGAGGACATATTTCATCGTCATTATATGCCTCTCCCTGACACTCTGGGCAGATAATGATATGCTTTCTTCTTTCTTCCTCTATGAAGGAAAGCATTGCCTGTTCTTTTAGGTATTCTTCAATTACAATTCCACAATGGGCACATGTAGTCGCCCTGCTACTTATCTGTCCCTGACATTTTGGACATTTTATCAAGGCCATATTATCACTCCTGCCGTCTTTTCTATTACTGCATTATACCTTTGCATTAACTTCCATGTTGGGAGTATAACACAAAACGCTCGCCTGGTCAACGTTTGGCGAACACAATATGATTCATGGACTACCTGATAAGCTCAAAGAACTTCGTTCACAGCACGGCTTCACCCATCGACAGCTTGCAAACATGATTGGTGTGTCACCTTCAATCATTTCCGGCTACGAAACAGGCGAACGAACCCCAGCACAGAGGCGCTCCTGGCTCTTTCGGATGTTTACAATTGCAGCACCGATTATCTGCTAGGCAAGGAAAAAACTGCTCCTTCCGCTGTTCTGGATGCAAAAGGTCTAAATGCCGACCAACTGCAAGCGTTGCAAACAATCATTCAAGCAATTATAAAAGATTAAGACGTGTACGGTTAAATTCTGTTTCTTCTTCCTGTATTGCCATGGCGGCGTGGTGTGGGGTCTCCGCCGTCTTTGTGTTATTGCCGGGGCTGTCGGGGTGTCGGGTCTGTCGCTCTGTCGGGCGGCTGTGCCGTTCCCGCCGCCCTTATTGCCGGGGCGGCGGGGGTGGGGGGTCTCCCCATATTGCCGGAGGTGTCGGGTGACGGGTCTGCCCGCTCCCTTTGCCGGGGCGGCGGGGTGGTGGGTCTGTCGCTCTGTCTGATTCAACGTTTTCAGCTCACACATTATAAGCGTTCAGCGGATGATTTTGAATACACTTTCAAAAGGATTTTTGCAAACTGTCCAGTTGTGTGTTCGCCGTTTGGTTCAGCATCTACCCCTACACCTTAATAGCGTTTGAAAAAGCGTTTTTAGGGTATGTATAGAGAATTTTTTATCGAGGAATGTCCAGAAACAGAAAAGGGACGGTTGCCCGCCCCCTCGCTGTGGTGATAATGGATAGGAATGCTTGCCGTATTACGTTGGCGGTCTTTGGTTAGGTTGATAACGGGCGACCGAAAAATTTCGGTCGGGAAGGGAGGTCTGCGATGGTTCGTTCCTTTTCTGTACCAACAGTATACCAGATTAAGAAATGGTTGCATACCTTAATTTTGGGAAAAAGAAAACCGCCACCAAAAATGAGTGACGGTACGAGTAATATTCCACATAGAGCGCTAAACGAGTAAATAACGAGTAAGTTCTCAAATTCCTGTGTAATAGTATGTCGAAAATGTTCGATAAAGATAGGAGAATCAAGGATATACGGCTGATTCAATTAAGAATTATTTGGAGACTTGATTCTCTAACTTGATTGCCGTGGCACACGAAAAGTATTTTTATCATCTCTTGAAACCTCTTGAAAAACCTGATTTTCCTTGCTTTCCGGGCATTTTCACAAATGGTCCGGGGCTCGTTCACTTTACCTGGTTTATGATTTCCTATATTTTATAACATTCTTTGTTGATTCTGGGAAGGACAGATATATACAGAAAAACTCAAAAAAGGTGTAACAAGGAAAAGTGGAATTGTCCATTCGTATCAGGGATTTAACGGGAGTGCAGCCACATCCCTATGCCTGCACAGTTAGTGTTTTCACACCTGTGTTCCATGCGGCAATCGCCGTATTATCCGCCGGAATCGGTCGAAAGCACCGTCCGGTCATATGTCTGCGCACATACGGATATGATTCTACTCAGCTGTAAGGTGATATCATTCAGCGAGCCGGGAACCTCTCCCTTAAACCAACGCTTATAGATGCCAATAATACCATCAGCAAAAAACTTAATCTGAATCTGCAAAGCAGTTGTATCCCGGATTACTTCCGGGATATCCGAATCTGCATTCAGGTAATTGATATAGATATCTTTCAATTTTTCAAGAAACTGGTCTGCACCGTTGGCCAGAATCAAAGTCCGGTAGAAGTCCAGATCTTCCTCGAGATAACGATTGATTTTCAAAAGCAGCGGTGTTGGATTTTTATATATTTTTTCAAATTTGACGCCGATCAAAATTTCCTTCAAACGACAAATGGTTTCATTTTCAAATTCTTCCATAACACCGCGGACATCCGGGTAGTGGGCATAAAAAGTGGCACGGTTCAAGTCAGCACGGTCAACAATGTCCTTGACGGTAATCTTTGAAATATCCTTTTCCTTCAACAGAGAAATCAAGGATTCCCGAATCAGCCTTCTGGAGCGTATCGCGCTTCTGTACTCTTTTTTCTGTTCCATCGAAAAACACCTCTCTGAAAAACCAACAATTTTGATACATATGTCGGAAATCCGTTATAAGCAGAAAAACTGACGATTGTATACTGTTACCAC
>JBJDYH010000129.1:14140-15318 GCA_051867135.1 Faecousia sp.
GAGCAGATGGTCAAGATGATGCTGACCCCCGAGGAGCAATTGGAGTATGTGACCATTGAGCAGTGGTTCAGCAAAGACTTTTTTGAGAGCAACCTCTGGTACTACTGGTCTTCCATGCTGGCCTTCCAGCCTTATGAAAGTCTGATTGAAATGCGCCGCTACGCCGTCCGTTTCATGCATCAGCTCCATCTGATCAAGTCCCTGAAGCAGATCCTGCGCACCAAGTACGACCAGTACCACAGTCTGATTCTTCCCCTGCAGAAATATCTGGCGGATAACGGCGTACAGTTCGTCGCCGGAACCACCGTCACCGATATGGACATCGCACTTCAGGGTGGTCGTAAAACCGTCACAGCGCTTCAGCTCACATCGGACAGCATGGCGAGCATCCAGTCTGTGGGCAAAGACGATATGGTATTCTTCACCAATGGTTCCATGACCCAGAATTCTACCCGTGGCAGTATGACCGAGGCTCCTGTCATGAATCGTGACACCGAAAGCCGCGGCTGCTTTACCCTGTGGGAGAAGCTGGCAGCGAAATGCGACAACTTCGGTCATCCAGAAAAGTTTATCTACGATCCTGATAAGACCAATTTCGTAAGTGCAACCATCACAATTAAAGACTATCCCCAATTCTTCGATTATCTTGCAGAAAAAACCGGTAATCCTACTGGCACCGGTGGTGTGACCACTTTTGTACACTCACCCTGGTTCCTGAATTATGGCGCAGCATTGCAGCCGGTGGACCCTGATCAGCCGGAGAATGTGCAGGTGCTGTTCCTCTATGGACTTCACTCGAATGAGGAAGGAACATATGTGAAGAAGCCGATGAATCAGTGTAGCGGCGAGGAAATCCTGAAAGAATTTCTTTATTGGTGTGGTCTTGAGCAGAACTATGATGAAATCCGTGCCCATTGCATCGTAATTCCCACTGTCATGCCCTACATCACCAGTCAGTTTATGCCCCGTGGAAAGAAAGACCGTCCCACCATCATTCCCGAAGGTTCCCAGAACCTGGCGTTCATCGGTCAGTTTGTGGAGCTGCCCGGTGATGTTGTGTTCACCGTGGAAACCAGCGTGCGCACAGCCATGACGGCTGTGTATAGGATGACCCATCTGGACCGCCCGGTTGATCCCCTGTTCCAGGGGCAGTACGATATCCGTATGGTGAAGGCCGG
>JBJDYH010000130.1:0-3379 GCA_051867135.1 Faecousia sp.
ATTCTATCTTTCAATACCAGAAAGTGAGAATCTAATATAGAATAATGTCAACAGCCAATAACGGAGCTGTGATAGATTATGGGTTAATAATATAGGAGGTAATATTATGGCAATGAGACCTGTTTTCGCCCCTGGGAAGAGAAAGAATGAAGCGGATGTGTTTATGACAGAATTCGTATGGAGTAGCGGTATGTCTGCGTCTCAGAAACGAAAAAATGTTGCTGCCCTGCACGAAGCGTACATGCGCAGATTCCCCGACAGAAAGGTTTTGGAGATCTCGTCCAAGTCCACGGAGAAGCTTGGCGTTGCGCTCAGTGCCTTCAATCTGATGAAGGCTGTTCCCAGTCTTGGCAAAAGTATTCCTGTGGAGTGTGTATATCAGGGGGGTAAGGTTTTTGCCGCCGGCGGACCCTATACTGATTTGTATGAAGCTGCCCCTCGGGATGCCAAACGTGATTCCCGCCTCGAGTCCAGCGGAATGCTGCGCCATTTCTATTACGAAGGCAGGGAATTCCCGCTTGTACCGAGGACGGCTTTTTACAACTGGATTTACATCAATGCGCTGATGGACAATCCTGAGCTTGGAGCGAAGCTGATGCAGTATGATAGCTTCACGGACATCGAGTTCAATCCGGATAAGGGTGTGAACTGTCAAGCTGAGGCTGCTGCGCTTTATGTGACACTGCTGCGCAAGGGTGTCCTGGATCAGTGCAGGGACTTCGACACCTTCATCAAATTGATTGCGTGATTCACAGATGGGATGCTCTCATGGAGAAAAATGCAGGAGATGAGAGCATCCCAGATGAACGCAATACAAATCCGAAACTGCTTTTTTAGAAAGGGGCGGGTATATTTGAGTCTTACAGTCAAGCAGTGTGCAGATGCGCTGAACGTCAGCGTACAGGATGTCGTGAATGCGGCACGAAAAGTCGGAGTCTTCGTCAATGGCGAGGCGGATACGCTGACCTTCCAGCAGATCGCAGCAGTTGAAGGGGCTATCAGGGCCGCCGGCACATCCGAAACCGGTGAGGACCGGGAGGCCGCAGCCAAAAATCTGTTGGAGCATTTTGTCTCTTCCTATAAGATTTTTATCGACACCTGCAGTCTGCTTAGTCCGTATGCGGAGAAATTCTTCGGCAATCTGATACCGTTGCTGACGAAATACAACGCCAGCATCATCCTTCCCAAGCGGGTCATTGACGAGCTGTACAAGCATCAGGCCAATACCCAAGATCCTGAGCTTGCCAAAAGAGCCCGCCATGCACTCAGAATCATTCAGACGATGCTGAATAACCACCAGGTCGACATCCGTGGAGAGGAAAGCGACAACTTCGCGGACAATGTTTTTCAGGTGGTGTTTACCAAGTTCCGAATCAGCAATAACCTCCTGCTGATTACCGAAGACAACAATTTGGCCCAGGACATCCTCTCTCTGAACAACAACCAGTCCGTGCGGGGTCGGACAATTGCGGCAAAACGCCTGAGCAAGTACGGTTATCTGGCTGCCTATTCCTGGGAAGGCGCACAGACCAGAACCGCCAGACCCGCAGAAAAAACGACTTCCGTCCCTGTCCCCCGCAAAGTTCCTGCGTTTCAGATTTGTGCCGGCATGGCACCCGAGAAAGATGTTCCACTCAGCGTGACCAGCGTCCCCGAAGCCAACGAGCAGGCGTTTTTTTATACCAATACATGGCAGCTGTTCCGACTGGGAGAGGAAATTGCCTCCGGCGGCGAAGGCACCATCTACCGGGCAGGCGACAAGTATGTGGCGAAGATCTATAAAAGAGAGAATATCACCCGGTTAAAATACGAGAAAATCAAAAAAATGCTGGGATTCGGGCTCCAGTGCCCGGGTATCTGTTTCCCGGTGGCGGCGATTTACAATCTGCAAAAGCAGTTTGTCGGCTACCTCATGCCTATTGCTCACGGAAAAGAACTCCAGCGAAGCCTGTTCATTAAGCCGATTTTTTTGAAAACCTTCCCCAATTGGAAGCGTCGGGACACCGTTGAGCTTTGCATCACCATCCTGGAGAAGATCAAGTATCTGCACGAGCGCAACATCCTCATCGGTGACATCAACCCCGCGAATGTGCTGGTGGCATCGACTAAAGAGGTGTACTTCGTCGATACCGACAGCTACCAGATCGAGACGCTCCCTTGCCCTGTCGGCACCATCAACTTCACTGCTCCCGAAATCCAGGGAAAGCGGTATTCCGAATTTCTGCGGACTGTGGGCAATGAGAACTTCGCGGTTGCCACGCTGCTGTTTATGATTCTGCTCCCCGGCAAAGCCCCCTACGCACAGCAGGGTGGCGGCGACCCCATCGAAAACATCAAGGGGATGAACTTCTCTTATCCACTCGGTGACCAGGGAAGCAAACAGACACCCGACGGTCCGTGGAGGTTCATTTGGAGCCACTTGACCTACGATATTAAAAAAGCCTTCTACAACACCTTCCGTGACGGCGGCGAGTACAGCACCGAGCAGACGCGGCTGGACGTGGATGCGTGGCTGAACCTGTTCCGTTACTATCTGCGCCTGCTGGATGAAGGGAAGCTGCGGGAGCAGGATCCCATGTCTGAGGAGCTTTTCCCCACACGGCACAAGCTGAGTCCCAAGATTACTTATGTGGATTGCCGCATCTGCGGGGAAAAGGTGAACGAGAAGGTTGCCCGTTACGGTCTGTGCAAATCGTGTCAGGAAGACGGCGTTGTGCTCAAATGCGTGGACTGCTCCAGGGAATTTATCTTTAGCAATGGAGAGTCCGAACACTTTAAGGCCAACAATTGGGATGCACCAAAGCGATGCAAAAGCTGTCGCCAGAAAGCCAAGAGCGACGGCAGCTCCGCTCCATACCGCAGCTCTGCGGCCTCGACTCCCACCTACACGCCTCCCGTGCCCCGGCCTGCGCCGAAGCCTGTACCGACTCCCACGCCAAGACCTACACCCAGGCCCGTTCCGAAACCTACTCCAAGGCCTGCCCCAAAGTCAGCGCCCCAGAAGAACGGCGGAAGCGGTTTCTGCTTCATCACCACAGCCGTTTGCGAATATATGGGCAAAGCAGACAACTGCACCGAATTGCAAACGATGCGGAAATTCCGCGACGAATGGCTTGCTTTCCAGCCTGGTGGACAGGAGCTGATCGAGCGGTACTACGAAATTGCACCTGGCATCGTCAAAAGGCTCAAGGACAGCCCCTTTTACGCACACTATTGTGAATGTCTGTGGGATGAGTACTTGTCCGTCTGCCTGGAGATGATCTCCCGTGGGGAGTATGAGGAATGCAGGAAGCACTATACCGAAATGGTGGAGCGTTTTTCCGCACTGGCTGCCTGACCGATGCCTTACCCGAGAGCGGGACGATTCGCTCTCGGATAC
>JBJDYH010000131.1:0-3344 GCA_051867135.1 Faecousia sp.
GTCAAAACCTTTGCATAATAAATTTCGTTTGCTACCCTGTAAGTACCATATTATAAGGAGGTACTTACAATGGATATGACGCCAGAGCAAATTGTGGATTTGTTTGTATCTGAGCTTGTAAATTGTGGATACAGCGTTCGGACAATTCATTTCTACACTCCAGTATTACGCAGCCTACTCAAATATTGCAAAGCCAGGGAGATTGAACAATATGACTCATCCGTGGGTGAAGCCTTCCTAAAAGAGCGCTTTTCAGACATACCGGTGTCTGAGTCATCAAAACGGAGAGCTAACACTTATATCCGTGCTATTAACATGCTTAGTTACTTCCAGGCATATAACAGTATCCCATTTCGCTTCAAAGAAGCCGAATATCGGTTTCCCGAGTGGTTCGAATCTGTTTATAATAAGTTCCTAGAACATCGGAAATACATGGGCATACAAGAGCGCACCATTTGGAAGCAGCACTACTATTTCGAGAAGTTAGCTCTATATTTGGATAAAAATGGGCTTCGTTCGTATGAGCAGATTACCCTTCCTATTCTTCAAAATTTTGTAGCGTCCCTTACCATCTATTCACTTTCGGTACGATATAACATTGTGTCCGCAGTCAGAGTGTTTCTTCAATATTTGTACGAGAATGGATATACGGCGGGGAACTATAAAGAAGCAATTCCGAATGTGAAATACTCACACGAAGCTCATGTCCCCTCGGTTTATTCACAAGAAGAAATTCAACGCCTCTTGAAACAGACTGACCGCGGAAATGCAACAGGAATGCGTGACTATGCTATCCTCTTGCTGGCAGCTCGGCTTGGATTGCGTGCATCCGATATTTGTCAGCTTTCATTTGATGATATTGACTGGGAGAACAACTATATTCACATTGTTCAAAAGAAGACCGGGAAACCCCTTCTGCTTCCCCTCAGTGGAGAGGTCGGAAATGCCATAATATGCTATATAAAGCACGGGAGGCCAAAATCTGCTTCGAGGAATGTCTTTCTGCGCCATTACTCTCCAATTCAGCCTATTGGGTCATCAAGCATCCATTGTATGATACAACGCTATTTCTCTTCCGCTGGTATTGATGTCCGAAGCAGAAAGCATGGTCCGCATTCTCTCCGGCATTCACTTGCTACAAATATGTTGACCAACAGTACTCCGTTACCTACGATATCCGAGGTTTTGGGCCACACATCTACAGCGTCCACCCAAATCTATATCAAAGTAGATTTGAGCAACCTTTCCAAATGCGCATTACCCTTGCCTGGAGAGGAGGAACCTGTATGATTACATCAACACCGATACAATATGAACCCCTCTGGGCCGATGCTTTTGCGTCATTTATTCAGTACAAAAGAGGGCTAGGATTACAATATGATAGGCCGGAATATGAATTGATGGCATTGTCAAGGTTTCTTGTTTCTATGTCTAGTGACCTTGAAATCTCGAAAGAAACGGCAGAGATTTGGTGCGCACGGCGTGAAGACGAAAGTGTGAAAGGCTGGTTGTATAGAGTAAGCGTTTATAGACAACTGGCAATATATCTTACTTCAAGAGGAATTAAAGCACATATCCCCGACAGCAGCAGAGCAAGGTGTCCAAAATATGTGCCATACATTTTTACAGAAGATGAAATCTGCCGCATTTTCTCTGTCTCCGATTCCGTAAAAAGTAAGCGGGTAAATAGCTATGATAAGATTCTTCCCGTTGTACTAAGGCTAATGTTTTCTACGGGTTTGAGAATTTCAGAGGTTGTCAATATAAAGGCCACGGATGTCAATATCCCAGAAAAAGTTATTTACATCCACGAAAGCAAGAACCGAAAAAGTAGATTGGTTCCTGTTGATGTGTCCGTGGCCAACTTGCTTGCAGAATACATGAAAACATGGGTTGGGGAAAGGACCTACTTCTTTGAAACGATTCGCCACGCCCCCATCAATTCGAGTACCGTTTACAAGCTGTTTCGTGCAATTATTTTTAGAGCCGGAATTCCCCACGGAGGGAGAGGATCTGGCCCGCGGCTGCACGATATTCGCCATACATTTGCGGTGCGGTCCCTGCATAAAATGACCGACCAAGGCCTTGACATTTATACGGCTCTTCCTTACCTCTCTGCTTATTTAGGGCACAAGACCATTAAAGAAACTGAACATTATCTTCGGTTAACCGCTGAACTATATCCAGAAGTGGAACAACTGGCAAGTTCCTCCACGGGATATGTTGTACCGGAGGTGTAGCGTATGGTTCGCACTACAAATTTTGCGGTGTATTTGAAAAAATACTTGCAGGTTTATCTGCCGGGGGTTCAAGGTTTGAGCCAGAACACCATTTATTCTTATAGAGACGCGATATCGCTTTTCCTGAAATATTGTGAAGAAAAGGAACGCATCAAGGTTGATAAGTTTGCCCTGGAGCATTTCAGCAAGGATTTAGTAATTCGATTTTTGGATTATTTAGAGTGTGATATGCATTACTCGATTGCATCGAGAAACCAGAGGCTTGCCGCAATCCATGCTTTTTTTCGTTTCTTACTCCGAGAAAATGTCGCTTATCTTTCTTTAGCTCAGGACATCCTCAGCATTCCAATGAAAAAGAAAGGAATCATCCCTCCCGAGTATCTTTCTTTGGAGTCAGTCAAGGTGTTGCTGATGCAACCAGATATAAACAAAAAAACGGAGTTTAGAGATTTGGCACTCATGACATTGATGTATGACACTGGGGCACGAGTGCAGGAAATAATTGATTTGTCTGTGGGTGATATTAGAACGGCATCTCCGCCAACTGTAATTCTGCGTGGCAAAGGTGGAAAAACGCGGGTCGTTCCAATTATGAAAAACACCCAGACCTTGATGGTCCAGTACCTTAGTGAATTTGGGTTACAGGCAAGTGAGAAACGGATCCATCCGCTATTTACGAATAAGTACAACCAACCATTTACACGCGCTGGTATTACTTATCTTCTAAATAAATATGCTCATAGAGTTAAAGATGGAACATCCGTACATTTTCCAGAGCATATTCATCCCCATATGCTCCGTCACTCACGAGCTATGCATTTGCTACAAGCAGGCGTAAACCTAATTTATATTCGGGATATCCTCGGTCATGTTTCTGTTACGACAACAGAAATCTATGCACGCGCTGATGATGATGCCAAGCGCCGTGCTATTGAAGCTGCCAATCCAGATATTTCTTCTGAAGAAAGAACATGGACGAACAATCCTAAATTACTGGATTGGTTAAAATCTCTCTGAAGTTTATGTAAAGATGCCGGTTCAGTTTGTTGATTTCCTAAGCTGTTTCACCGGCATCTTCACATAATAATCTTCTATCCTAAACAG
>JBJDYH010000132.1:0-3331 GCA_051867135.1 Faecousia sp.
GCTTTTGTCCTCTGGCTGTGGTATTGCTTTGTGTTACAAAACGGAAAGGAGCATCGGCATGAAGCACAACAAGAAAAATACCACAGCCATGGTGACGGGCATGGTTATCGGCGCAGCTCTGGTGAGCGAAGCCGCTGCGGGAATCGTGGCGGAACCCACTTGGCAGAAAATCTATGTGGATGGCCGGCAGGTATCTATGACGGCCTATAACATTGCGGGGCACAATGTGCGCCCATAAGCAAGACGGCGCAAAATAGAAGTCTTGCGTGGCCATACTGGAATACCGCCTTTAGCAAGCGGTAGGTAAAAGTATCGTGTCGGAAACCTCGAAAAAAAACCGAGGACTGACAACCTATCATTCCACGACTTATCTGAAAGGGAAACCGGACAGGGAGTGTAGCATGTCGTTGCGCATAAAGCGCAGGTGCGATTGAGGCCAAAGTTCCGAGAAGCCAAAGCGCGCGGGAATGAAAATCTGTGTAAGAGGATGGAAGCTAAACTGCTTGAACGACAGTCAGAGTTGGGGAATCCGAGCCCCCCTGTGCGAAAGGAACTGAAACGCGCAGATTTCCGGATGCTGCATTTAATTGTTATGCAGCATCGAGATACTCGGAAATAAACAGCCGCAGGACAGCGGACAAATGGCGAACGTCGCATACTTGCCGAAAACACAGAACGCTAATATTTCAGAATGGCTAAATGGGGATGACCTAAACCCGCCTTGCGGGCATGGTTACACAGCTCTCATAGTAGTCGGAGGACCCTGGACAGACAGGGATAGCCGTAAAAACGGAAGCGGGAAAACCGTCCACATGGCGAAGGGGAGCAGTAAATCAGTTAATACCAGAGGGAAAGGACGGTGCGAGAGGCACCATGAGAGATCCAATCACGGTATTAAAAAGTCTGACTGAGAAATCTACGGACAAAGGCTACAAATTTCAGAGGCTATATCGCAATCTGTATAATCCGGAGTTCTATCACATGGCACTCAGAAATATCTACGCGAATGACGGTGCTATGACTCCTGGAACAGATAACACAACGCTGGATGGCTACAGCGAGAAACGGATCGCAGGAATTATTGAATCGCTGAAAAATCACAGCTATCAACCCAAACCGGCCCGGCGCGAATACATTCCCAAGAAGAGCAATCCCCGCAAAAAGCGCCCGCTGGGGATACCGTCGGGAGACGACAAGCTGATACAGGAAATCGTCAGAATGATGCTTGAGAGCATCTATGAGACGACCTTCTCTGGAGACTCGCATGGATTTCGTCCGAAAAGAAGCTGCCATACGGCACTGAAGCAAATTCAGAACACGTTTACCGGAACACACTGGTTCATAGAGGGAGATATAGAGGCTTGCTTTGACAGTTTCGACCATCACGTAATCATCGACCTACTCCGCCAACGCATCGATGATGAAGCATTTCTTGCATTGATTTGGAAGTTTCTGAGAGCAGGTTATATGGAACAGTGGGAGTTTCAAAGGACCTATTGCGGTACGCCACAAGGGTCTGGTATCAGTCCAATATTGGCAAATATCTACTTGAACGAGCTGGACAAGTTTATGGATGAGTGGAAACGTGCATTTAGTGTTGGCAGCGCAAAAGGAAGAAAGCTATCCCACGAATATCTTGCAGCCCGTCACCGTATGTACCAATACAGGGATGCAGGAAAAGAAATCTGGACGGAATTAAGCAGAGACGAACGAGAGGAACGCGCAAAAAATTTAAGAGCGCTGCGCCGTACACTCTGCACAACCGCGATCAGAGAACCAAAAGAGAGCAGCTACAAATCCATTCAATATGTGCGCTATGCAGACGATTTTATCGTGGGAGTCATAGGCAGCAAGGCAGATGCAGAAATGCTCAAAGCGGCAATAAAAGAGTTTTTAGCCGATAAGCTCAAGTTGAAATTGTCAGATGCTAAGACTCAAATTACGCACACGGGAGACCGGGCCAGGTTCCTGGGGTATGACATTACCGTATCACGTGACCAAACGACGAAAAAGCTGAAGAATGGGAGCAGACAGCGTGTATACAGTTATGTGGTGAAGCTTCTGGTGCCGCGAGAAAAATGGATAGGTAAACTGCTGGAATACGACGCAATGAAGATTGTTGTCACCGAAAAGGGAAAAGAGCGATTCAAGGCCATGCACAGAAGTAAGTTAATCAACCAGACGGATATTGCGATATTATCCGCGTATAATGCTGAAATTCGGGGACTGTACAACTACTACTCCCTTGCAAATGACGCGTATAAAATTGGAAGGTTTGCCAACATCATGAAATACAGCATGTACAAAACCTTCGCAAATAAGTACCGCACAAATGTCAAGCGGATAAAGGCGAGATATCTGAAAAATGGTTGGTTCACGGTCTCTTATGAAACGAAGAACGGGAAAAGAGAAGCAACATATTACAAAGGCGGGTTCAAACGAAAAAAAGAGCCGTCAGTATTTGAAGATGTTGCAACGCTTCCTGCATACAAAAAGTATGACAGGAAAAATTCGCTGCGCACCCGTATGAAAAGTGGCCATTGCGAACTCTGCGGAAGAAAAACGAATAGCATCGAACTGCACCAGGTCAAACGTCTAAAAGACCTGACCGGTAAAGAGCCGTGGGAGACAGAAATGCTCAAGCGGCGCCGCAAAACCTTGATAGTTTGTCCGGACTGTCACGGTATGATTCACGCTGAAGATTATCTCAGAAGACAATAAGATTTATGGAGAGCCGTATACGCCGAGAGGTGTCTGTACGGTTCGGGAGGGAGTGGGTGTCCCGCCTGCTTACCTCATTATGTCAAACTCCGGGACATCGGACAGGCTGTCGGCTTCAATGTCTTTTGGAAGGACGGCGTTCAGGTGGACAGCGACGCTCCTTATACGGGTGAGGCACCGAGGCAGGAGGTGGTGAACGAAACCGTCCTGAACACGGAAGATGTTTGCCAAGAGATCGTAGACCTGACCAACGACCTGCGCCGTGAACGCGGCCTGTCAACTTTCATCACAGACGACAAGCTGATGGAGGCCGCGCAAGTCCGGGCGGAGGAAATGGCATCGACTACGACTTACAGCCATACCCGCCCGGACGGCAGGCAGTATTACACCGTCACAGACTGTCCGTACACAGCAGAGAACATCCACCGCATTGCCGCCCGGTATCTGACGCAGCATGGCGTTGGACTTGCGGAAGTTGCGGTGGATGGCTGGGCCAATTCTGAAACCCATCTGCGGAATATCCTCAACGACCGTCTATCTTCCATCGGCGTGGGTATCGCCAAAGGCGTCAACGCCAGCGGCGAGGAAAGCTGGTACTGTGTCCAGCTAT
>JBJDYH010000133.1:0-3298 GCA_051867135.1 Faecousia sp.
AACGCTCAATGAGTATAAAGCTCGTAAGGGCGTCACGGACGCGGATCGGTATCAGGTTAGCTCCTATGCCTTCGTGGATCGTAATGGTGACTGGAACGCTTCCGGCGACATGGGCTGGTTCGGCATCTCTAGCAACGACAAGCCTGAGCGCACTTGGAATGACGAGCTGCAGACTCTGATGAACGAGGTGCAGGATGACGACTACCTTGTCGCCGTTGACTGCCACATCTGATTTCTAACACAAAGCCCGGAGTTGATGATTGCGAACAGCACATCAGCTCCGGGCTGCTTTCTAAACGATTTAAGGAGGGTTGACCAATGGGATTGACTTATGTTTGTTCGCCTCTCTCTGCACCCACGAGGGCGGAGATGCTGGCAAATGCTGCGAAGGCGAGCACCTACATGGTAAAGGCAGAGAAGGAATTCGGTGACCGCGCTGTTGCGCCGCACGCGTACTTGCCTTACTTGCTTGATGACACCGTGGCTGAAGAGCGAGCACTGGCACTGGAGTTTGATACCAAACTCCTGAAGCTGTGCTCTCGCTTGGTTGTCTATGGTGACGTGATCAGCAGCGGTATGCGCGTGGAGATTGAAGAGGCTACAAAACTCGGCATCCCGGTTCTGTATCGGCCCGGCATATGTCCTGGCATTGGGAAAAACAATGCCGATTCGAAAAAGGCCGAACACCGCTGCCTCCATTACTGGATCTAAAACTGTTTTGAAAAGGAGAATTTGATGATGGATATTAAACGTGGCGATATTTTCTATGTGAATCGGAGTGATTCTGTCGGTTCGGAGCAGCGCTCCGGCCGACCGGCGATTATCGTGTCCAATCCCGTGTGCAATGAGCATAGCCCTGTGGTTGAGGTCGTGTACCTGACCTGTCAGTACAAGCACCGCCTGCCTACGCATGTGCGGATCGATAGTACTGGGAGGAGATCTACTGCCCTGTGCGAGCAGATCACCTCGGTGGATGTCAGCCGGCTTGGCGACTACAAGGGCCATGCGACCGATGAAGAGATGCAGCAGATCGATGCAGCCTTGCTTTGCTCCCTCGGAATCCATCCGCTCACGCAGCAGGCGGCAGTGGAGAAAGTTGGGCCGAGTGTGGATGATTCCGCACTGGCTCTGATCGCCCTGCGGTTCCTGGAAGGCTTCATTCAGACGCATTGTGGGGTTGAGATCAGCAGCAGCCTGAGCGCTGAACTGCTCACCCAGAAAAATGGCTGATTGAGGTGACACCGTGAAAGGATTCTACAAGCGCAGAGCTGATGGCAAACTCGCGGACATGCCTCCATGTGGCCTTTGCAAGCACAAAATCAAGCAGACCTATGAGTCCCCTTGCTATAACTGCATCGACATCATGGATCTGGCATTCCACCGTCCAAATGCGGAAACGGAGTTTGCAAGTTTCGAGCCTGCTGAGGAGGGATCACGAGGATGACTGAACGAGAAGAATTGCTGAAACGACTGGAACGCGTGAAGGCACTTGCCGAGCGCGGTGTTGGCGGAGAAAAGGAAAACGCTGAAGCGCTTCTGAAGCGCCTGATGGAGAAGTATGACATTTCCGATGAGGATATCGAAGATACCTCGACACGGACCTACTTCATCCGATATCAGACGCAGTGGGAGCGTAAGCTGCTCCACCAGATTGCATACATGCACCTGGGATCCGGGCATTCGTTTGGCTGTGTGGGGACTTACACAAATCGGTCACGCAAGAAAGTCGGCGTAGAGTGTACGCCGGCTCAATACATCGAGATCGAAGCGGACTATGAGTTTTTCCGCACAGCTATGGAAGAGGAAATGTCGATTTTCTATACGGCATTCATCTCAAAAAACAACCTCTTTCCACCGCCCGAGCTGGCATCACCTGACGATGATTCGGATGAAGAGATCGACTTGGTGCGAGCGAAGAAAGTATCTGCCTTTATGATGGGTATTGAACGCCGGACGCGCAATAAGGCGCTCCCCTGTACCACGGAGGATGATGACAATGAATGAGGAACTGATTGCTAAGACACCACTCGGCGAGATCACTGTCGGAATCAAATCTGACCCCGACTATCCCGGCGTCTATATCGAACTTCGGGGAGACAACGTGAACGATCGCTTCAAAGAGGGTGCAGTCCGCCTTGCATGGGTGGAGTACTCCTCGGAGAAACAGTGCCTTCAGACCGTTGTCTACGGTGATGGCGATGCAGACGATTTCACGCATCTCGTTGAACACAAGAGAATTACTGATCCCAAACTGATGAAATGATAGGAGGAAGACTTGTGGATACCGCGAAATTGATGAGGCCCCTTTTCTCTGGAGGCAATTTCAATGTGAATGGCAGGAGGAAACGATCGATTTTTGTGCGTGAAGTGACCAACGGCACTGACGTATACCGCCTTTGGCGGAATGCGGGGAAGCCGGATCTGGACTACCCTCGTGCTGAGAATGATGCTTATATTCTTTATGTGGAGTTCGGAGAGTATCTTGCCCCGCTGAAGATGACGGAGTTTTCACTGATTGACCACTGCGGCTATCCGGCCGCCATCAAAGAATTGTATGGTGACAAGGACAAGCGCAGTGCATATTTCCGGCAGCTCCGTGAGAGTGGCCCGAACTGGGAGCAGGTGACCTCCAAGGCCATTGCTCGCGAAAGAGAGCGAATCCAACAGCTTGGGAGTGATCCGGCTCGTCAGGCAGACTACATCAAGAGCATCATGGATCAGCATGTGTCTACTTACCTTGCGTCCAAAGAAAGCTGTGGTCAGAGTTTCCCAGACTTCATTGGCGCCTTGGTCCTCGATGATCTCTTTATGTGCCAGTCGTTGTCATTTGTGTACCGGCAGAAGATATATGCGGAAGAGCAAGCTCGAAAAGCTAAGGCAGAGGCAGAAGAAAAAGCCCGCAAGGAAGAGCAAAACCGAGTGTCAAAGCAGGCGGTTCAGGATGCCATTCACACCATCCAAAACGGCGGTGTCCTTGAGAATAAGACCGTGAAGTTTTATCTCAGGTATTACTACGACGGGCCTTGTTCGATCGTGAACTACCTCATGCGGAAGTACCAGGTATATGTGCCTGCCCGGACTCAAGGATGGATCAGCAACAAGCTCGTCAGTGTCACAATCGAGAATGGCCGGTGCGAACATCTCAAGTACATGAGGGCCAAAGGTGGCCAGTGCTCGCAGCGGTTCTTCGACTGCATGAATGAGTTGATCCAGAAAGTTACCACAGAAGCTGTGCCGGAGTTGGAGGTCGGATGATGGAGTATCACTGGTATGAAGACTACTGGGCGATGCCCCGGAA
>JBJDYH010000134.1:0-3289 GCA_051867135.1 Faecousia sp.
ACCAGCCCGTCGCCGGTAACATCGCCGTACAGGAGAATTTGGGCGTTCTGGGTAATATCATCGGATTCGACTGTAACGGTATACTCTCTTGCCGCGTGCTTGGTCTTGGATACTCTCAGGATGTAGCTGCCGACTTCCACATTCTCAATGGTATAGGCGGCAGACTTGCCCTGCACCGTAACCGTATAAGCAGGCTCCGTTTCCCCGTCCTTAATGAGCTGAACGGTTACATCCTCGGTTTCAGTGCCAAAGCTGCTCACCGTGCCGGAAACCGTCACACCGGGAGGCGTAGCAAGCTCCCATGTAAGCTTTCCGCCGTAGTTCTGAAGCTTGTCGGAAGTCCATGTGGTATTGTCCCCCGGATAGTAGGCGGTAGCCGTTACCCGGTAAAATGCATTGGTGCCGACTGTGGGCGCGTTGCCCGTGAAGGTAATACTTTTCAGACCGGTGCAGCCTTGGAACGCGCTGGTACGGATGGTGTTTACGCTCTCGGGGATGGTGATGCTTGTCAAACCGGTGCAGCCGAAGAAGGCGTAGTTGCCGATTACCAGTAAGCTCTGGGGAAGGGTGACGCTTGTCAGGTTGGTGCATTTATAGAACGAGAAATGGCCAATGTTGGTTACGCCCTCTTCCACAATAACCTGCTGAATCTTATCGGCATGGGCAGCCCAGGGGGAATTGTTGGTGTCTGTACCGTGGTACATTGAGCCTTTACCGGAGATGGTCAGTATGCCGTCCTCCGTAAGCGTCCATGTCACATTACTGCCGCAGGAGCCGCCAATGCTGCCGTTGATGGCGCCGCAGCCGGTACATACATTGTCCACAAACACATGTCCTCCGGGGATCGTCTGCTGCGCCTCCAAAATGATGCCGCAGACGGAGCACTTCTTTCCGTCGGTCAAGCCGTCCTCGGTGCAGGTGGCAGGCTTGCCGGTAATGGTTTCCTCGGTATGGCCCTTGGCGGTGATCGTTGTCTGAACGGTCAGAGTTTTGCCGCATACGGAACACTCGCTGCCGTCGGTCAAACCGTCTTCGGTGCAGGTGGCAGCCTTGCCGGGAATGGTTACCGCGGTATGACCGGTTGCGGTGACGGTAAAGGTAGCGTTATTCCAGTTCTCCGAGCTTGCGCCGCAAATCGGGCAGGATTTGTAGTAAACGCCATCTTGTTCGCAGGTCACCGGCGTGATCTCGTATTTCGAATCCACGACCTCCGCCATAAAGCTGTGTACAGCCAGGATTCCGTATTCCTTGCCGCAGACGGAGCAAATGGGTTTCGCCTGACAGGTGGCGGTGCCGCCGGAGCAGTTTTCATAAACAGCGGTCAGCGTGGCATTGGCTGCCGGCATTTTGCCGGTATAGGTGGTGCCGGTGCCCACAGTAGTGGTGCTGCCGTCCACGGTCATATTCCAGCAGCGGAAATGGCTTCCGCTGGGCGCGGCGGCAGCCGTATAGGAGATGGTATCGCCCTCCATATAGGAGGCGGAGGTCGCGCCGCTTACATTGACAAGGGTCAAGGTATAATAGGTGCTGGGTTCGATGCGAACATATTTATTGTGGGTAAAGATGGAAGTCGTAGGGGAATCTATCCGCGTTACATTGTCCTTATCCGCGCCGGCGAAGACGCTATAGTTGCTGGCAAGGGAGGAATACATACCGCTGGCCGCGAATTCGCCGCCCTGGAAAACCACCGTGCCGCCTGTGACGCTGTAGGTGGAGGTGGTTGATGAGGTTTCTCCCCATCCCGCTGTGCCGCCTGTGAGGGTCGCATTGGTTCCGGCAAATTTGATTTGTCCGGTGGAGGCGGTTAAAATACCCAGCCGAGAGCCGCTGGAATTCAGCGTGCCGCCGGTCAGATTCAGCGTTCCTGCGTGATAGATGCCGTCGTAAGAATTGCGGATCGTCAGGCTGCCTCCGGTGAGGTTCATAGTACCGCTTACATCCAGAGCGTTTTCCCAACCGTCAAAAGTCACATTGGCGTTGCTGCCGATGTTCACGGCACAGCTCGAAGAAGTGTCTACATAACCGAAAAGGTCACTATTGTCGGCACTTGCGGTGCTAACCATCTGGATGGTACAGGTGTTCTGCAAATTGACAGTACCTGCCGATTGGATACCCGTTACACTACCCGTTGACCCGCTGTGATTGACGGTCATGGTCAGGTTATTCAAGGTCAGGGTGATAGCGCTATCCGTATATAGACCGTAATTATTATTCCCGTTGGCGTTGATGATCAGCTTGCTGCCGGATTCACCCTGGATGGTCGTGTTTTCCAGCAGGAACATACCGCACACATCGTCATTCGTAAGGGTGATCGTATTCGTACCCTTCAGCACAATGGTAAGGTTGCTGATGCCGCTTTGAATCGCGGCATGCTGCGCCTCACCATAAGATATGTTGATGCCGCTCAGCGTTAAGGTCGAAGCGTTGGTTCCACGCACCAAGGTGGCAGTACCGCCTCCCGTAATATTTTTGGTTGTGTTGGTTTCGGTGGTTTTGAAGCCCACATCGGCGCCGATGCGAAGGTCATAGGTATCTGCGGCGAATACATGCATGGGCATCAGCGCAAACAGCATACAAAGGGCCAGCGCAAGGCAGAAAAACCGTTTTTTCATGATCATTTCCTCGCTTTCTCTTTTCCGTACTCCGCAGAAAAGAAATATGTTTGGAGGGAGATTGCATAGAAGCACGCCTCTATGCAAGGGAGTACTCCCTTACAAGACTTTTTTGTTTTCGTCTATCTCTGGGGCAGAAGACCGTCCAGAGAAAAATCATAGTGCATGGCAAGCTGGCGGAACAGCTCCTCCATGACAGACCCGGCAATGCCGCGCATATCCAGCCCCCCAAGGAAGGCAAGAATCTTCTGCACCTCGTCCTCCGGCACCTTGTAACAGCGCAGCGCCAGCGTCACGAATTTGTTCAGCTTTCGCTCCAGCGGGAACTCCGCCGTGCAGGGATTTGCCATATACCCCCGCATCAGCCCTGCCGAGCCAAACTCCAGCTCGTAAAAATCCTGCTCCGTCAGCTCAGGCTGATAGGGGCCGAAAATGCGGTACAGCTCTCTGGCCGTAGCGTGCTGGATATAGTCCAGCAGGTGTTCCTGGGTGTAGGCTTCCAAATAGATTTCCCGCAGATTCTCGTTCAGCTCCGTCAGCGTAATCTGGAGCGCGGTTTCCGCCGCGTAGACATACACCGGCGGGAGCGCAGCGCCCGCAACATTTCTGGCGGTGCCGAACTGATTTTCAAACATGAATTTCACCAGCTCCAGCAAAACGCCGTCCTTGCTGCGGAA
>JBJDYH010000135.1:0-3284 GCA_051867135.1 Faecousia sp.
GAGCAAGCCCCCGCCCTACGGACACCAATTTGGTGCGGCGGTAAATTCCAATTTACCAAGCAGCGGAATAAACCGATATGCATATTTCAAAAGAATCATTTTATTCCCCCAAATGCCTGTTGCGGGGCATTGGGGGCAATCATCATCTATTTTTTGAGGAGGTTTCATTATGAAAGGACTTAAAAAAGCAATCAGCGCAATGATCGTGTTGTGTATGCTGCTGGCCATGCTGCCGGTGTCTGCTTCTGCCGCCACGGAAGTGGCCAGCGGCACCTGCGGCTATAGCGGTGATAATCTGACCTGGGTGTATACCGATGACGGCACGCTGACCATCTCCGGCAGCGGCGCAATGGCGCAATGGACATCCACCAACAGTGCCCCATGGGCTTCCTACGCCAGCAGTATTCTCACGCTGGTTATCGGCGACGGCGTAACCAGCATCGGCCATTTCGCGCTGAAAGACTGTATCTACCTGAACAGCGTCACCCTCCCCCAGAGCTTACTGGTCATCGGCAACTCTGCGTTCCGTGGATGCACCAGCCTGACAATCGTTTCCCTCCCGCAGAAATTACAAAAAATTGGCTCCTATGCGTTTTCGGGCTGCAGCAACCTGACAAGCGTCTCCATCCCCGACAGCGTAACCAGCATTGGAGACCATGCGTTCCTGGAATGCAGGTTCCTGCAAAGCATTAATATCCCCAAGGGTGTAACCGCCATTGACCAAGGTACATTCAATTCGTGCGGCAGCCTGCAAAGCATCACTCTCCCCGAGGGCGTAACCAGCATTGGCTGGCTTGCGTTCAATGGATGCAGCAGCCTGCAAAAGATCACCTTTACAGGCGATGCACCCACCATTGACACTATGGCATTTTCCGGTGTAACAGCCACCGCTTACTATTCCCCGGATAACGCCACATGGACATCCGATGTCATGCAGAATTACGGCGGAACCATTACCTGGAAACTGAACTGTGTAACCCATAGCTGGGGCGAATGGACGGTGATTACCCAGCCCACCTGCACCGAAAAGGGCATAAAGAGCCGTACCTGCTCTGCCTGCGGCGATGTGGAAAGCCAGGAAATTGCTGCCCTGGGACATAATCTCACCCACATTACGGGCAAGGCGCCTACTTGTACGGAATCCGGCTATAATGATTTTGACATCTGCTCCCGCTGCGACTATACCACCTTTGCAACAGTCCCTGCCACCGGGCACACCGCCGTAACCGTTCCCGGCAAGGCTGCCACCTGTACCGAAACCGGCTTGACCGACGGCACCAAGTGCTCCGTATGCGGTGTCATTCTGACCGCTCAGACAGAGATTGCCGCCAAGGGCCATACTGAGGAAATCATCACAGGCAAGGCTGCCACCTGTACCGAAACCGGCTTGACCGACGGCACCAAGTGTTCCGTATGCGGCGAAATTTTGACCGCTCAGAAAGAGATTGCTGCCAAGGGCCATACCGAGGTTACCGTTCCCGGCAAGGCTGCCACCTGCAGCGAAACCGGCTTGACCGAGGGCACCAAATGCTCCGTATGCAATACCATTCTGGTAGCGCAGAAAGAAATCCCTCTTCTCGAGCATCAGTCAGTAGACAATGTATGTACTGTCTGCGGTGCCGTTACCGGCAACATTAGCGGCACCTGCGGCTATAACGGCGATAATGTGACCTGGCTGCTTACACCGGACGGCACGCTGACCATCTCCGGCTCCGGCCCAATGAGCCATACTACACAAATTGACAACTCCCCATGGGCTCCCTATAAAAGTCAGATAACCAAACTCGTTGTGGAAGAGGGCGTAACCAACATTGGCCATTACTCGTTCTATAAATGCACCAACCTGAAAAGCGTCACCCTTCCCCAGAGCTTACTGGTAATCGGCAACTATGCGTTCTATGGCTGCACCGGTCTGACAAGCATCACCATCCCCAAGAGCGTAACCACCATTAGAACCATGGCATTTTACAAGTGCACAAGTCTGAGCAGAATTACCTTTATGGGCAATGCCCCCAGTATTTTTGATAAAGCGTTTTATAATGTAACAGCTACTGCTTACTATCCGGCTGACAATACTACATGGACGGAAGAAGTGATGCTCGATTACGGTGGAACCATCACATGGGAAGCTCCCTGTACTGAGCATACCTGGGGCGAATGGGCAGTTACTTCCCAGCCCACCTGTACCAAAAAGGGCGTGGAAAGCCGCTACTGCTCCGTCTGCGGCAATGTGGAAACCCGGGAGGAAATCCCTGCCAAGGGGCACACCGAGGAAACCATCCCCGGCAAGGCTCCCACCGACACCGAAACCGGCCTCACCGAGGGCAAAAAATGCTCCGTCTGCGGCGAAATTCTGGTTGCCCAGCAGGTCATCCCTGCTACCGGTGTAACGGTTTCCGGCACGGTGACCAGCTTTGGCGGTGAAACCGAGGATGTCACCATCCAGCTTATTAAGGATGGCGAAACAGAGCCTGCTTATACAGTCACGGTTCAGGGCAAGTCCGCTGCCTACTCTATCACCGGCGTTGCTCCCGGAACCTATACCATGAAGGTATCCAAGACCAAGCACGCGGCAAGAGAGTATACCATTACAGTTGCTTCCGATGATGTTACGCAGGATGCCCAAATCCTGCTGTACGGCGATGTTACCGGCGACGGGCTGGTCAATTCTGCGGATGCGACCCAGATCAACCGGTATTTCAGCGGCAAATCCTCCGTTATCGCCTCCGGGGATAGTGTGGATGGCTACCGTTTGCTGGTTGCCGATGTATATTCCACGGATCATACCGTCAACGCGACGGATGCCACCCAGATCAAACGCCATTTCAGCGGCAAATCCTCCGTATTTACCGATTTCGCATAATCACCCAACCGCCCCCAAAGGCTCACACCTTTGGGGGCGCTCCCTTTGCGAAACGCCGCATTGCATTTTGACGCAGGCTGTGGTATAATGAAAAAAATCAAAAAGAAAGAAGGGTTTCCCATGAAAGATCATAACTGCGGCTACTGTATGCGCGGTGAGCTGCTGGACAAATTCGGCATTTACATCTGCGATTTGCGGGTAAGCAGCCTGATTCTCTTTAAGGAGCAGAGCAAGCCCGGCCGTGTCATTGTAGCCTACAAAGACCATGTCAGCGAGATGGTGGATATCAGCGAGGAAGAGCGGAACGCTTTCTTTGCCGATGTCAATCAGGTTGCCAACGCCCTGCACAAGGCATTCCACCCCGGCAAGGTAAACTACGGTGCCTACGGCGATACCGGCTGCCACCTGCACATGCATCTGG
>JBJDYH010000136.1:0-3267 GCA_051867135.1 Faecousia sp.
ATGCATGGTATGGGCAAAGCTTACCATACGCACGGTCTCCACTCAAATCACACCCTAGCCCGGCTCGTGGACCTTCCGGGGAGGATGGGCGCCTAATTAGGCAGCCGCTGCAACGTAATTGTTGTCAGTTAAATTTGAAAGATACCCGTTTTATTGTGGTCAGGCGCCACAGCCCGCTATTCCAGCCTCACTACCCCCGTCGAAACCAGTACAGCCCCGTATCGAAAGTATTTGGCAGGTGGAGCGCAGAGCACCCCACCGTGTAAGCATTAGGGAAGCTCTGATTAAATCGGCAAGAGCTGGGGGCAGAAGATTTTGGCTCAGCCGAAAGTTTTGAAAATGGCGGAATACTTTGTGTATTTCCCATTTTCAAAACTGCACGGATGTGGCAAAAGATTCGCCCTCCAGCCGCAGACGATTTATTCAGAGTTTCCTTAGAATCTGCCGTAGGGATCGGGGAGCTTGTTAGGCTCGGGGTAAGTCTCGCCCTTGGTATCTACGGTAATGGAAGCGATTTTCTGCTCCTCCAGAGGGCGGTCATTCCGGTCAGTCCGAACAGCGGCAATGGCATCAACCACATCCATGCCGGAAGTAACCTTGCCAAAAGCGGCATACTGGCCATCCAGATGCTTGGAGTCCTCATGCATAATGAAGAACTGGCTGCCCGCGCTGTTGGGGCTGGAGGAACGAGCCATGCTCAGAACGCCCCGCTTATGGCGGATTTCATTCTTGAAGCCATTGAAGAAAAACTCACCCTTGATGCAGTAGCCGGGGCCACCCATACCGGTGCCCTCCGGGCAGCCGCCCTGAATCATAAAACCGGGAATCACCCGATGGAAAATCAGGCCGTCATAGTAGTGATTGTTTGCCAGATCAATGAAGTTGTAAACGCTCTGGGGTGCCTTATCAGGGTACAGCTCGCCCTCGATAACGCCTCCGTTTTCCATAGTGATCTTAAAAGTAGGGTTCATATTAATATCTCTCCTTCATAGCGCGTTCCATTTGCCGCTTAGCGTCTTTTTCCGCAGCAGCCTGGCGCTTGTCATACAGTTTTTTGCCCTTGCACAGGCCGACATTTACCTTTACTCGGCTGCCCTTAAAGTAGACAGACAGAGGAATTAAGCTGTAACCGTCCTGCTTGACCTTTCCCAGCAGACGCATAATCTCCCGCTTGTGTACGAGCAGTTTTCTGACTCTGCGAGGGTCACGGTTAAAAATGTTGCCATGGTCATAGGGGGAAATGTGCATCTGGTTCAGAAGCAGCTCGCCGTCTTTGATGCCGCACCATGCGTCCTTTAGATTCAGCGTACCCTGACGGATGGACTTTACCTCCGTACCGCACAGCTCAATACCTGCTTCCAACTCTTCTTCTACAAAATACTCATGGTAGGCTTCCCGATTACGGGCCATGACTTTGATGCTCTGCTTTTCCAGAATGCTCACCTCCTCAGTCCTGTTTATTATAACACCCTTGTCAAGCTAAATAAACAAGAATTCTGCCAATTCTTCGGGGCTGCAGAAGCTGTAATCGCAATGGCTCTCCATAAAGCTGCGAATTTCCTTTTGATCAAGTCTTCCCCATGCGGCAAAAGCGATGGAAACACCGGCTGCTTTTGCCATATCGTAAGCAGGCTTCATATCGTCCACAACCAGCATTTCGTTGGGCCCAAAACCGTACTTGCGCTCAATCTCTTCTATGGAGTAGGTTGCGGGCTTTCGCAGATGCTCCGGCAAATCCCAGCCATATATCTCGTCCGGTAGGAAGCCGACATAGGCGGAATAGTCCCGGGTGATATTGTCCCGGCTGGAATGGGAAACTACAAAAATTTTTCCGCCCTCTGCCTTATACCGCCGAATCACATCCGCAATGCCGGGAAAAACAGGCGGAATATGCTCCATAATGTAAGCCTTCCAGCCTAAGTATTCTTCCTCCAGCTCTTCTTCCGTAAAGGAATACCAATTACGGCACATATCCGCAAAGCCAAGGTGAAAACAGCCGTAGCTATACTGCTCCCATGAAATTTTAGTTCCGGGGCGGAAATGGTTCAGTATGTAGCAGAAATAAGGGTAGTTGATAGACCGCTCGCTTTGCACCACCGTATCGTCATGGTCTAAAAGCAAGCATGGATACTTTAGCATAAGCGCCTCCTGTAAGAATTTACTGTATTATAGCAGTTTTTTCTTCTTTCTTCAACCAATATCGCTGGAAAAAAGCGTAAAGGTATAGTATACTAAGCAAAAGGAGGTATTCCATATGCCAATCGTTACATTTTACCGGGGACATCCCAATCCCCCGAAAACAACTATGAGAGCCCATTTGGGTGCCAACGCCATTATTACCTGTCAGGGCAAGCTCCTTCTGGAAAAGCGCAGAGACAGCGACACATGGGGGTTGGTTGGCGGCGGTGTGAAGAAATACGAAACCGAGCCCCAAGCCATAGCCCGGGAAGTTTATGAGGAACTGGGCATCCGTATTCCCAAAGGGAAGTTTCAAAAGCTGGGCGTATACGGCGAACCCGGCCGTATTGCCGCCTACTGTGACGGTAGCGTATGGCGTATGGTGATCGTGGTTTTCGGCTACGATTTCCCCGAAATGCCCAATATGAAAATCAGCGCCGAAAGCAAAGAGCTTCGTTTCTTTTCCAAGGAGGAAATCAAGGATATTGACATTGTCATTACCCATAGCGACATTGTGGAAGACCACTTCCTGAACGCATAAAGTGAGCGCCCCAAAACCGGGTCACTTTCCTCCGGAGCCGTGGCGGCAGGCTCCCCGGTGGTTTCCGGGACTGTTTCTGCCGCCGTTGTATCCGGGATGGTTTCCGGGATCGTTGCTTCCGCCATTGTTTCCATAGCGGTTTCTATAAGCGGAGCTTCCTCCGTTGTTTCCGGTGGAATTGCTTCCTCCGTTGTTTCCGGGGGCGATGTTGCTGCCGCTTCCGTCCCCGGAGATGAAGCGGCGCTGCTTGCTGCTTCATCGCCGGAGGCAAATACGCTGGTAGGTACAATGCCTATCAGCAGAATCATTGCCAGCAGCATACTAAGCAGCCTTCTTGTCAATTTCATGGAATTTCTCCTTTCCCAAAAAAAGATTTATATGAAAAACCGCAGGAAATTCCGCGATTTGTCACCAAAATGGAAATAGAAAATCCCACTCTCTTTTGGAAAGTGGGAATTTGTGGTTTATGAATAGAAAAACCCGCTCTCATTTGTGATATGATCCCCCTAAAGTAGGCCAAGGAAAAAACCAAAGTCTGCTTTAGGGGG
>JBJDYH010000137.1:0-14631 GCA_051867135.1 Faecousia sp.
ACCGGCAACGGCGGACTCCACGGCAACCTTGCCGGACATGAAGGACTCGGCGATATCGGTGCCGGAAGCGCAGTGGGCAGCGCAGCGCTGCAGCAGGCTCAGCTCGATGGGGCGAACCTTTACGCCCAGCTCCTTCTTGACCACATCCGCCAGACGGGCAGCCAGACCGCCCAACTGGGCATGGCCGAAGCCGTCGGTGCCGGAGGTCTTGGCCTCGCTGACGAAGGTGCCGTCGGCATAGTGGATGCCCTCGGACACGGCAACGATACAGTTTTCCTTGCGCTCATATACCCGCTTGACATCCGCGATGAACTGCTCCATGGAGAAGTCCACCTCAGGGAGGTAAATCAGGTCGGGGCCGTCGCCCTTCACATTGGCGCAGGCGGCAGCGGCGGTCAGCCAGCCGGCGTGACGGCCCATGCACTCGATGATGGTGACCATGCCGGTGTCATAAACCTGGCTGTCGCGGCTGACTTCCATGAAGGAGGTGGCGATGTACTTGGCGGCGGAGGCGAAGCCGGGGCAGTGGTCGGTGCCGAACAGGTCGTTGTCGATGGTCTTGGGCACGCCCATGATGCGGCACTCATAGCCCACCTTCTGCATGTACTTGGAGATCTTGTTGCAGGTGTCCATGGAGTCGTTGCCGCCGTTGTAGAAGAAATAGCGCACATTGTACTTCTTGAAGATTTCCAGAATCCGCTGATAGTCGGTATCGTCCACATCGGGGTCGGCAATCTTATAGCGGCAGGAGCCCAGAGCGGAGGAAGGGGTATGGAGCATATTTTCCAGCTCTGCGGGGTCTTCCTCGTCCATAATCATAAGCTGGTCGTTCAGTACGCCAACAATACCGTGATGGGCGCCGTAAACGGTAGTAATGTTGGGGTTTTCCAGGCCCGCCTTGATAACGCCATAGGCAGAGCAGTTGATAACAGAAGAGGGGCCGCCGGACTGGCCGATGATCAGGGAGCCAACGAGGGTTTTCTCAGACATAATAATCTCCTCCAAAAAGTAATATTGTGTAATTTGACCATTCTCGTGGTCTTATCACAGGAAGTATATCACATTTTTTCCATAATAGCAAATATTTTTATTGCCAAATGGAAGAAATATGATATAATCATATCGATAAAAGCAGGGCTACCCTGCGTAATATGAAAGGAATGATTCCAATGCCCATTGTTACTACTACCGAGATGTTCAAGAAAGCGTATAACGGCGGTTACGCAGTTGGTGCTTTCAATGTCAACAACATGGAAATCGTTCAGGCGATTACCGAAGCTTGCCGCGAGGAAAACGCTCCTGTAATCCTGCAGGTTTCCAAGGGTGCCCGGGCCTACGCCAACCATACATATCTGGTAAAGCTGGTGGAAGCCGCTGCCATTGAATGTCCCAATATTCCCATCGCCCTGCATCTGGATCACGGCGACAGCTTTGAAATCTGTAAGAGCTGCATCGACGGCGGCTTTACCTCCGTTATGATTGACTGCTCCTCCAAGCCCTTTGAGGAAAATGTGGAGATTACCAAGAAGGTTGTGGAGTACGCTCATGACCACGGTGTTGTGGTAGAGGCTGAGCTGGGCAGCTTGGCCGGCATTGAGGACGAAGTGAATGTTTCCTCCGAGGCCGCTTCCTACACCCGCCCCGAAGAAGTGGAAGAGTTCGTTACCCGCACCGGTTGTGACAGCTTGGCCATCGCCATCGGCACCAGCCACGGCGCTTACAAGTTCACTCCCGAGCAGTGCACCGTCAACGAGCAGGGCATTCTGGTTCCTCCCGCTCTGCGGTTCGATGTTCTGGAAGAAGTAACCAAGCGTCTGCCCGGCTTCCCCATCGTGCTCCACGGCTCCTCTTCCGTACCTCAGGAGTATGTAGCCATGGTCAATGCCCACGGCGGCAAGATGCCCAACGCCATCGGTGTACCCGAAGAGCAGCTTCGCAAGGCTGCTTCCCTGTCCGTCTGCAAGATCAATATCGACTCCGACCTGCGTCTTGCTATGACCGGCTCCATCCGCAAGTACTTCGACGAGCATCCCGACCACTTTGACCCCCGCCAGTACCTGAAGCCCGCCCGTGCCAACATCAAGGAAGTTGTCCGCCACAAGCTGATCAATGTTCTTGGCTGCGCAGGCAAGGCCTAAAGCATACGAAATGAACGCTGCCGCGTCTTTTGTGCGGCAGCGTTTTTTTATGCTTTCAGATATTCTTTCAGGGCACCCAGCCGGGCTTTGGCATCCTTCATGCCCAAATCGTAAACCTCTTGCAGCTTTTCCGGGTCTTTTTCGATGCGGCCGATGTGGATTTCCTGAGAAGGCCGGATTACGAAGGCCGCTCCCCGTTTCTCCCAATCGCTGAGGTCATCCAGAGTGCTGTTGTAAACGCTATGCCTTTGCAGCAGCTTTTCCAAAAACTTAGGCCACTTGCGGTATGCCAAATTACAAGCCGTCTGATTCATAGGCTTTTTGCGGTAGGCCGCGTCTCTCGTCAGCACCACGATCAGCTTATCATAACCTTGCTCCGCCATCCAGCGGTAGGGAATGCTGTCAGCAATGGCACCGTCCAGGTATTGCTTTCCCTGCCAGGAAACCGGCTGGGATACAAAGGGCATGGAGCCGGAAGCCCGGAGTACATCCATCTGCTGGAATACATTTTTAATCTGTATGTACTCCCCTTCCCCAGTTTCCAGATTGGTAACCACCGCATAAAAGGGAACGCCGGAGGATTGGAATGTATCATTATCGAAAGCATCCAGCTTTTCCGGCACATCGTGATAGGCGTACTGGGTGCTGACAATGTTCCCCTCCCGCAGCAGAGGCAGCAGACCGAGATAGTTTTTGTCGGAATTAAAGCGCTTATTATAACGGATCACCCGCCCGGGCTGGTTGGACAGATAGTTTACCCCAAACAGTGCCCCGGCGGAAACACCCACAATGCCGTCCACCCGGATTTTTTCCGCCATAAAAACATCCAGCACTCCGGCGGTATACATTCCCCGCATAGCGCCGCCCTCTAATACCAAGCCTGTTTTCATAGAGACCCCTCCCTTACTTTTTTCTATTCTATCATAAATGAAACGCAAAATAAAGGGTTTGGTACAGTATCCAATGTTAAGAAATTGGGGAACAGAAAGGGGATTTTAGACGCAAAATTTCCCATTTCCCCCTTGTAAAATAGAGAATTCTATGGTAAACTAAATTGGTTTGTTAGAAATTCGCAGTTTTTTGGAGGGAGCAGTCCTTCCCTGCTTGTAATTGAAATTGGAGTAAAAGAATTATGTCAACCTTAGTGCAAGAAATCAACCGTCGCCGTACCTTTGCTATTATCTCCCACCCCGACGCCGGTAAAACGACTTTAACCGAAAAGTTCCTGCTCTACGGCGGTGCCATCGCTCAGGCCGGCGTTGTGAAAGGCAAGAAAAATTCCCGGGCTGCCACCTCCGACTGGATGGAGATTGAAAAGCAGCGCGGTATTTCCGTTACCAGCTCTGTCATGCAGTTCCAGTACAACGGCTTCTGCATCAACATTCTGGATACCCCCGGCCACCAGGACTTCTCCGAGGATACCTACCGCACCCTTATGGCTGCGGACTCTGCCGTCATGGTCATTGACGGCGCAAAGGGCGTAGAGCCTCAGACCCGGAAGCTTTTTAAGGTGTGCGCCATGCGCCATATTCCCATCTTTACCTTTATTAACAAGATGGACCGGGAAACCAAAGACCCCTTTGACCTGCTGGATGAAGTGGAGCGGGAGCTAGGGATTGAAACCTACGCTATGAACTGGCCCATCGGCTGCGGCAAGGACTTTCAGGGTGTGTATGACCGGGAAAAGAGCCAGCTTCTCTTCTTCTCCGGCCTGAGCGGCAAGAGCCGCGCCGGTAAGGAAGCGGTTGACCTGTACGATCCCCGGGTAGCCGAGCTGCTGGATAGCAAGGCCAAGCATCAGCAGCTCATTGACGATGTGGAATTACTGTCCGCCGGACGGGAAATGGATATGGACGCGGTACGCAGCGGCCAGCTCAGCCCTGTGTTCTTCGGCTCTGCCCTTACCAACTTCGGTATTGAGCCCTTCTTGGAGAACTTCCTGCAGCTTACGCCCCCTCCCCTGTCCCGTACTGCCGACTGCGGCACCATTGATGCCTTTGATCCCAACTTCTCCGCCTTTGTCTTTAAGATTCAGGCCAACATGAACAAGGCCCATCGTGACCGTTTGGCCTTTATGCGGATTTGCTCCGGCCGATTCCAGCGGGATGCGGAATATTTCCATGTGCAGGGCAACAAGAAGATGCGCCTTTCCCAGCCCCAGCAGCTTATGGCCGCGGAGCGGGAAATTGTGGAAGAAGCCTACGCGGGCGACGTCATCGGCGTGTTTGACCCCGGTATTTTCTCCATTGGCGATACCATTACCGTGCCCGGCAAGAAGTTTACCTACTCCGGCATCCCCACCTTTGCCCCCGAGCATTTCTGCCGTGTTTCCGCTAAGGATTCTATGAAGCGCAAGCAGTTTGTAAAGGGCACGGAGCAGATTGCCCAAGAGGGCGCTATCCAAATTTTCAAGGTTCCCAACTCCGGTATGGAGGAGGTCATTGTGGGCGTTGTTGGTGTGCTGCAGTTGGAGGTATTCCAGTACCGCATGAAAAACGAGTACGGTGTGGAGCTTCGCATGGAGAACCTGCCCTATGAGGAAATCCGGCTGATTGACAGCTACCCCGGCGACCTGAACGACCTGAACCTTGGCTCGGATGCGGAGCTTCTGGAGGACTACCGGGGCCGCAGCCTGCTGGTGTTCTCCAGCTACTGGGCCATCGACTTCACCTGCCGCCGCAACCCCGGCCTGACCGTGAAGGAAATCGTAGTAGAAGAAGGATAATCGGTTGGAAAGCCCGGCAAACCCGGGCTTTCCTTTTTCCTCTCAGGCACAGCAAAAAATATGAAAATTCGTAAAAAAAGACTTGACTTTTTGCTGCCGCGCCGCTATAATAAGCGTGTTCTGTTTGAGCCGCCGGTATAGCTCAGTTGGTAGAGCAACTGATTTGTAATCAGTAGGTCGGGGGTTCGAGTCCGTCTACCGGCTCCAAGCAGCGTAGAAACATCGACTCGAACATTCAAATGCAAACTGTCGGTGACAGTTTGCGCAACCAGTTCAAAAACTGGTTGCCACCTTGATTTCCCGAGTCCGTCTACCGGCTCCAAGCAGCTTGGATTTTATCGGCTCTATCAGACAGGAAGTGAATATGGGGGAGTTCCCGAGTGGCCAAAGGGGACAGACTGTAAATCTGCTGCGTTTCGCTTCGATGGTTCGAATCCGTCCTCCCCCACCAGAAAAAAGCACGCTTCGGCGTGCTTTTTTCAACGAAATCCACCCTTCGGGTGGGTGAAATTCTGCTTCGCAGTATGAAATACGCCTGTGGCGTGTGAAATCGCTGCGGCGGTGGGTGGATTTCATTTCGCCGAAACCGTCAGGTTTCGACTTCACCCTAGGCATAGCCGAGGACTTCACATTTTGCGTAAGCAAAATATTTCACATAAATATGGCAAGCGTTAGAAATCATCCATAAGATGCTTTTCTACGAAAGCAAAGCCCCGAAGATTGCTCTTCGGGGGCTACTATTAGTTAGCTGTTAGTTAGCTGTTAGTTAGCTGTCCAGCCACTCATATCCAGGAATTTCTAAAGCCTTTCCACCTTCGTTTCGGAAAATGGTCAGCACTCCCTCGGACAGGCGCTTACACAGAGAAGTTTTTTCTTCATCGCCGCTATCTGCGTAATATTTTGCCATGATTTGTAGCATTTCCACTAAGCTGCTTCCGCTGAGATTCATCTGGAACTGTGCAGCGTCAAAGCTTTGCTTGCCATTGGTCAGTTTTGCGATGCATTCCATCTTTGTAAAATAGAATTCAGGAATCTGATCCAGTACAGGCTGGATTATGTCGGTCTTGCCGTTTCTATGATAGACCATTGCTAAGAAGCGAAGAACATCACATTTTACTCCTTCGTTGGTAGCACAATCAAGAAGCGCTTTGCAGGTGGTGATCAGCTCCTCATCCCGTTCGGGAATCGCCCAAAGAGTATAAACCAGGACTGTAAGTAAGTTCTCGTTTGACGGGAATTGTTTTAACCCCTCACGCAATATTTCTTCAGCGCCGACAGGATCATTATGACGACAGGCATAGGCACGGCGGCAAATTTCATCCACCGTCTGTTCATTCTCCCACATATTGTAGTCAAACAGCTCATCGATAGACACCCCAAAAAAGCTTGCCAGAGGCGGAATCAGGCTTACATCAGGAGCCGTTGCCCCTGTTTCCCACTTACTGACTGCCTGAAAGGTCACTCCTAAGACATTTGCAAGAGATTCCTGTGAGATGTTCTTTACCTTTCTGAGTGCCTTGATTTTTTCACCGATTTTCATTGCCATGTTAGTTACCTCCTGTTGCGATTCAGTCGACTGTAACTATAAGATAGCAAAGTCATTTGTATAAAACAATAACCCAGTTTTTGAGAGCTCTTCAACCATAGGTTGAAAACCGAAGCAGTCGATATTCAGAATCAAGTAATACTACATACTGCGCTACCAGTCAGAAAACGGCACAAATCGTTTTGACAGTCCTTCTCCTTGTAAGTTTTTCTTTCTGTGTAATTTTTTCCTGATTATTCACCGACCTGACCTATTGGGAGATTTGGTCAAAAGATTCTTCGGAATCGCCGTGTTCTTTCATATTTGGAAAACTTCTTGCATATTTGGAAAGATTATGATACTATCCTTGCAAGGAGTGTGACAAAACCATGAATACCAAAAACGAAAGTCTGATTCAAAGCGTGAAATATACCCTGTTCTCGATTTCTGCCGGAATTATTCAAGGCGTTACCTTTACCCTGCTGACGGAATTGTTTGGAGAGGATTTGAACTACTGGGTTCGCTACCTTCCCGCTTTGCTGCTGTCCGTTATCTGGAACTTTACCTTTAACCGGAAGTTTACCTTTAAGTCCGCCAACAATGTGCCCATTGCCATGGCGAAGGTGTTGGGTTACTACGCCGTGTTTACCCCGGTATCCACTTGGCTGGGCGAATTGGCAACCCAGTATTTCCATATCTCCAAGGGTTCTATCGGCGAGTATATCGTGCTGCTGGTTACCATGCTGGCGAACCTGATTACCGAGTTCCTGTTCTATAAATATGTAGTATTTACCGACGCAAAGCCCAGCAACGAAGACAAGGAAAACTAAGGAAGCTCTGAATAAATCGTCTGCGGCTGGAGGGCGAATCTTTTGCCACATCCGTTCAGTTCTAAAAATGGGAAATACACAAAGTATTCCGCCATTTTTAGAACTTTCGGCTGAGCCAAAATCTTCTGCCCCCAGCTCTTGCCGATTTAATCAGAGCTTCCCTAATAAAAAAGTATGGCCTGTGCGAAAGCTCGCACAGGCCCATTTTTTGTCGGTTCATCCGATTGTGATGATTACGATTTTCTCTTGTTCCTGCTCTGTGTTGGTGCTGTCGCCAATGGGGTTTGGGGAGAGATGCTTTTGGGATTCGGCTACCATATCTACCCAAATCAGGTCAGTCTCTGTAATATCATGGCCGTACTTGTATTCCAGCGCAGCTACCAGAGGTAATACACCATAGGCATACTCTTCTTGCAGCTTAGGCAGGGAGCTAAGATGGTCATAGAGAACGCTCTGGTCAAAGCCCGGCAGGCGGAGCAGCGCTTCATATTGATCCAGCTTCCTGTTTCCGTCGCATACACCGGCAATCATCAGCATTGCCTCCGCGTCCCGGATTTGGCTATCCCCGTCCTGATTCCTCTGGGGACTGTAAGCGGCTATCAGGCGGTTGGCAGAAGCTTTGTCATCCCCGCAGATATTCATAATTGCCTGCTTTACCAGCAGATTCCGCAAAGCGGTAGATTCTTCGCTGACATTGATCATAGCGCCGATACGCTCCATCAGGCCGGAGCTGTAAAAGATTTCAAACGCCTGATCCGGGTTCTCCTGAATCAGCAGAGGGATATTCTCATTCAGCGCATACTCAGCAACGGAAAGAATGGCATCCATATTTTTGGAAAAGCTCTTGCGATCCATGTCCAGCAGGGTCATAAACTCTTGGGCAAAGGGATCATCCTCATAGCTATCCCGGGGAATCTGCTTGAGGGCTTCCCGATACCCGGCGTAGAACCACTCCTGATATACAACCTCTTCACGGGCAAAGCTCACCAAATCACGAATCTGCTCCATGCTCATATCGCCGGTTTCCATGGCTGCTTTCAGCGCCTGATAGCGCTCTGCCGTGCCGGTCACACCGTCCGCCAGCTCCGCAATGCTGATATTGCCGCTCTGTGTAGGGACAACCGCAAGCCGGCTGTACACCACCTTCATCGGCTCGGAGCCGCTGATTCTGACCACAGGATGCTCTGCCACCGTAGTCACGATTTGGTAATCACCGCTCTCCTTTTCGGAAGGGGCAGCAATGGCAGTTACTGCGGGCATAATCACACCAAGCGTGCCATAAAGGGGCAACAGCAACAGCAGGGTATAAACTACCCCGTCCACAAGGCGAACAAGGAAGCCTCCCCAGCCCATAGCGCCGCCGCTGCGCTGCAGCTTCTCTCCCCAGAGGAGCTTCGCAAGGTACTTAAAAAGAATGGTAAGTATCAAAAGCAGGATGAAATATATCAGCATCGCCATAAATACGCAGAGAAACCCATGGAGCAATGTGGGTGCCATAGAAGCGTAAGTACCCTCACCCGCAGCAGCCATCAGCGCTTTCTCAATAGGCTTGGAAATTGGCTCAGAGAGCAGCCTTGCTATGAAAATGCTGCAAAACAGGGCCGCAAAGGTTGCTGCCAGAGAAACAAATGCGTTCCACAAGCCCCGGCGATATCCGGCTGTGCAGAACACGCTCACACAAATGGCAGCGACAATGACAAAGGGTATCCAGAGAATGACAGCAATCATCATGTAATTCATGTAATCAAATCCTTTTGGGGAATTTTGAAAAAAGCGCCGGATTGGGACATCCGGCGCTTTTGTTGCATAAACATAAATTAGAATTCCAGCTCTTCCTCGTCTTCGGCATCTTCGCCGTCGAATTCCAGAATTTCGCCGCAGTTGGGGCACTTGATGGAGCCCTTCATCAGGGTCTTCTCGTCGAAGTTGATCACTTCGCCGCAAACGCCGCACTTGACCTCATAGATGATGGAGTCCTCGTCGCCAAAGTCGAAGCCCTCTTCGTAGTCCTCGTCTTCGTCCTCATCTTCAAAGTCATAGTCGTCATTATCTTCCCAGTCGTCATCTTCCCAATCCTCATCCTCGTCATCAAGGATGAAGTCTTCGATGGCGTCCAGATCCTCTTCGATCTCGTCCAGCTCGTCGGAGATGGCAATGGTGGTTTCCTCTACATCGTGCAGCCGCTTGGTAACATCCCCCAGCAGATCCACAATGGCGCTGATCATCTTGCCCTCGGCCTTCTCGGTATCCAAGTCCAGGCCATCCATCAGGCCCTTCAGGTAAGCAGCCTTTTCAGAAATCGTCATATTTCTACCTCCCAGTAGAGATAATTACAAATTACTTAGAACGGCCCAGGTACTCGCCGGTGGTGGTGTCGATCTGGATGCGGTCGCCCTCGTTGATGAACAGGGGCACCTTTACCTCAGCGCCGGTCTCAACAGTAGCGGGCTTGGTAACATTGGTAGCGGTGTTGCCGGCAAAGCCGGGCTCGGTAGCGGTAACCTCCAGGTCAACAAAACGGGGAGCTTCTACGCCGAATACGCTGCCCTTGTAGCTCATAACTACGCAGACATCGTTCTCCTTCACGAAGTGGAAGCTGTCATCCAGAACATCCTTGTTGATGGGCTCCAGCTCGTAGGTCTCAGGGTCCATGAAGTAGTACAGATCGCCATCGTTGTAGGAGTACTCCATCTTACGGCGCTCAATGTAAGCGGTGGGGTACTTAGCAGAGGGGTTGAAGCTGGTTTCGGTTACGCCGCCGGTGATGACATTCTTCATCTTAACGCGGACGAAAGCAGCACCCTTGCCGGGCTTCACATGCTGGAACTCGATAACCTGCATGACCTTACCGTCCATGTCGAAGGTAATGCCGTTTCTAAATTCACCTGCAGAAATCATAAAAATATCCTCCTAAATTCTCCCCAAAAAGGGCACAAAAGTATACATTACAATGCTATCATATTTTAACCGAATAACGGCCATTTTGCAAGAGGGAAACCCCTCTTTTTTTAGATAATTATTAAATTTTTAGGGCTTTTTGTAAGAACTTCGCAGCCATCGGGGGTAAATACCACCACATCCTCAATTCTCACGCCAAATTTGCCGGGCAGATAGATGCCGGGCTCCGCGGAGCTGACCATACGGGCCTCCATGGTATTCTCCCCTTTGGGGCTGCAGTAGGGGCTTTCGTGGATTTCCATACCCAAGCTGTGACCGTAGCCGTGACCAAAATACTCGCCGTATCCGGCATCGACAATGACCTTCCGGGCTGCCGCGTCAATCTCCTTGCCGAGAACGCCGGGGCGGGTAGCGGCAATACCGGCTTTCTGGGCCTGCAGAACGGTATTGTACACCTTCTCCATTTCCTCGGTAGCGTAGCCCAAAGCTACGGTACGGGTCATATCGGAGCAGTAGCCCTGATACAGCACGCCAAAGTCCATGGTGACGAAATCGCCCTTTTGAAGCTTTCGCTCTCCGGGAACACCGTGGGGCAGGCTGGTATTGGGGCCGGAAACCACAATGGGGTCAAAGCTAAGACCCTCGCCGCCGTTTTTCAGCAGGCAGTAAATCAGCTCAGCGGTCAGCTCCTTCTCGGTCATGCCCTCATGGATGCGGGTGCAAATCTCGGTAAAGGCGGCATCGGTAATCTCCTGAGCCTTGCGCATCCGCTGCAGCTCATAGTCTTCCTTGCGCTCCCGCAGAGAATTGATTTCTCTGCCGAAGGGTACCAGCTCAGCCTTCAGCTTTTCTTCAAAAGTGCGGAACTCGGCAACCGTCAGATAGCTTTCCTCAAAGCCCAAGCGGGTAATGGAGAAATCTTCAATTGCCTGATTGATTAAGCCGGAATAGTCCTTGCCAATGCCAACCATAATCACTTCAAAGCCCTGAATGCCATTCTGGGCGGACTCGATATAGCGGCTGTCGGTAAAATAGCGGCAGCCGGCCTTGCTGACAACGGCAATACCCTCGGCAATGTCAAACTCCGCGCCGTAATGACGGGCGTAGCGGGAGGTAAGGAGCAAACCGTCTACCTTTTCTCCCAGTAAGTTCTGATATTTCTCTAAGTTTTTCATAAATTAACCCTCCTGTTTTTAGCGATAGCAATAAAAGGCCGCTCAGCGACATGCCGAAGCTTCAGCCAAATATTATGATTATGGATTGCTTTTACAAGAATGGACTGCACATTGCAGCCGTTGGCACCCAAAGTGTCCGTATATATCTGATCCCCTGCCAGAGCGCACTGACCCGGCTGCACATCAAATTTTCGCAAACATTCCCGAATGCCCTTGGAAAAGGGCTTCCTGGCATGGGTAATGCAGGGAATATCCATGCGGGAGCAGAAAACCTTTACCCGATCCCGCTTGCTGTTGGACACCACGCAGATTGGAATTTCCGACGCTTTCATCTTCTCCAGCCAAGCAGCCATTTCCTCGGTAGGGGTGTCGGTGGTATAGGGGACGATGGTGTTATCAAAGTCCAGCATCAGCAGGCGGATGCCCTTGCTCCGCAAAAACTCCGGGGAAAGCTGGGTGACAGAGTCCACCATCATAGCGGGCAAAAAGGAAAATGACATAGAAGCCTCCTCGGGTTCATAAAATCCTATGTATTATAGCATGAAGGTGGCGATTTGTCCATGTTTTATCTGGGGGCTACTACCGCTGAAATGGCAAATTTACCTGATTTTTTTCCAAAACCTGCCTTTATGGCCTGCCACTTTTCCCTATCATCGGCAGGAATCTCCAATATCCCTAAGAATCTGCCCCCGGGAAGCCTGCTTCTATTGGACGATGAAGCGCCGCCCTCCGGCCATGACCCCGCCCGGGTGGTATGGGAGCTTTCTCAGGCGGCAAAGGATTTGGGCTGTGCCGGGGTATATCTGGATTTTCAGCGACCGGGATACCCCCTGCTGGGGGAAATAGCGGCAATGGTCAGGGATTTTTCTTGCCCGGTAGCGGTGAGCCAGCTCTACAGCGGTGGGAACCGCCTTCCGGTGGTGCTGCCGCCGCTGCCTGTGGATTTTTCCTTAAAAAGCAATATAGCCCCTTGGAAAGGCCGGGAGGTTTGGATGGAAGTAGCTTTAAGCCGGGGAAAGCTAACTCTGACCAAGGATGGCTGCCAGGAAGAACCCCTGTTTTCCGTCCCCGGGCAGGGCTTTCGGGAGGAGAAGCTGCATTGCCACTACAAAATAAGCGTCAGGAAAGATGCCGCGGAATTTCGCCTGTGGAGAACCTTTGAGGACTTGCAGGATTTGATACGCCAAGGGGAAGCGCTGGGGGTAAAGCACGCTCTGGGGCTTTTTCAGGAGCTTTCCGGCTGCTTCCCCGGAGGACGAAGAAAGCCGCTCTGAAAAATCAGAGCGGCTGTATTTGCTTTGCTTATCCGGGATCTGGCGATGTAGGGCGGGGGCTCGCTCCCGCCGTTTTCTCCAGCAAAAACCGTATGTATATAGTTCAGTATGCTTGCGTATAAACCGATTTTTGGCAAAGGGTGTTATTTCTCCGGCAGTAGTAAGTGCTCCCATGTTTTTTACTGTATTGGACGTATTGGATTTCGGCGGGAGCGAGCCCCCGCCCTACATAAAAAAGGGTTCTTCGGCAGTCTGAAAGCCGCTCTGAAAAATCAGAGCGGCTTTGAGCTACAAACAAAGAGGGATGTTGAATTAATAGAACTTTCTCTTGTTCTTACGGGCAGCTTCGGACTTCTGCTTACGCTTCAGGCTGGGGCTGACATAGTGCTCACGCTTCTTAACCTCAGCGATAACGCCCTCCTTGGCACAGCTACGCTTAAAACGGCGCAGAGCGCTCTCCAGAGATTCGTTTTCCTTGACGCGAATTTCAGACATTGTTTTCCCTCCCTCCGATATCATCCGGCTAAATCCAGGATGCGTTCAGGGCCATATCGGCTTACCTATTATATGCTAAGTTTCCCCATCTGTCAAGATGATTTTTCCCTTTTCACCCGGGAGAATTTCTTTTTCCCACAGGGTAAACGGAGAAAAATATCAGTTAAGTTACTTTTTTCTTAACTGTCAGGAAAGATTCTTTCCAGACTCTCGCTTGCCGCCGCCCAGTTTTCATGTTATGATAATGCCATCAAGCATGTTTGAAAAAACTTTCATTGGAGGTACATTCATGACTATCGGAAGCACGATTTTAGAGCTTCGGAAAAAGAAGAATATTACCCAGGACGACTTGGCCGCCGAGCTGGGCGTTACGGCTGCCGCGGTATCCAAATGGGAAAACGGATACACCCTGCCGGATGTTCTGATGCTTTGCGCCTTGGCGGACTATTTTCAGGTAACTACGGACTTCCTTTTGGGCAGATATCCCAAGCCCTTCTGCGCAGCCATTGCCGCATCCTCTTTGGAACTGCTGGATAAGATCGAGGCGCTGGTAAACCGGTACGGTTTCCAGGTAAAGCACAAAATATACGGCAGCTACGAGGATGCTTTGTCCATTGTGGACGAAGACCTGTCTGTTACCCATCTGTTTATCAGCTTTGACGCGCCTATGGAATCCCACCCCAGGGGGAATACCCAGGCCCAGATCATCGAATCCCAAGCCGGCTCTGTACAAGAGATCCTCGCCGGCTTCGAGCTCTTCCTGAAAAATATGCCCCATAACACAGCCCTGACAGCCAAGGGTAGCGACTAACCGAAAACCGCCTGCCGTTTGGCAGGCGGCTTTGCTTATCTTACAATCAGGTTAACCAGCTTGTTCTTGACCACGATGGTCTTGCGAATCTCGCCCTCCTGCTTTTCCAGGAAGCGGGCAATCTTCTCATCAGCCTTCACATTGGCAATCACGGCATCATCCGGGAGGTCTGCTTCCATAACCACAGTACCCCGCATTTTGCCGTTTACCTGCACGGCGATGGTAACTTCGCTGTCCTTGCACTTATCTTCGTCATAGGTCGGCCAGCTCTCGTATGCGATGGTATTGTCATGGCCCATAATCTGCCAGATTTCCTCGCACACATGGGGCGTAATGCAGGACATCATCTTGATAAAGCCCTCGGCGTACGCTCTGGGGCAGGAACCCACCTTGTAGACCTCGTTGATGAATACCATCATCTGGGCAATGGCGGTATTGAAGGCCAGAACCTCAAAGTCGGAAGTAACCTTCTTGACGGTTTGGTGATAAATCTTGGTCAGCTTGCCATCGTCGGTGTCGGTAATGTTGGCGCTCTCCGTGAAGAAGTTCCACACACGGTTGATAAACTTCTTGGCACCGGCCACGGCGCTGGTGCTCCAAGGCTTGGAAACCTCCAGCGGGCCCATGAACATTTCGTACAGGCGCAGGGTATCCGCGCCGTAATCCCGGACGATGTCGCTGGGGTTAACCACAAATTCCGGGAAACGCTTGCCCATCTTGATGCCGTTCTCGCCCAGAATCATGCCCTGATGCACCAGCT
>JBJDYH010000138.1:0-3226 GCA_051867135.1 Faecousia sp.
AGATCTGCGAACGCATCACTGGCGGGAAACTATTGAAACCGTCTAATAGGTATCGGGTATATCTGCTTGGTGCTGCACAAGAAATAGACCGGGTATCGTTGCCGAAAAACATGGTCCCAGCTCGAATCCTTTTGGGTGCTGAGCTATTAGAGAGCTTGCAGAAATCAGAGTAGATTTTGGTATTATGGATAACCGCCGTGTTTAATGCTAAGATGCTCCTGTACTTATTTAGTTTACTTCTCCCGTGGTTGGGACCTTGTTAAGCAGTGAGCCTTTGAGCGTTTGACTCAGGCATTTTGACAGTATCTTTGTGGCAGGCATTGAATGCCTGCTGCCATGATGCTGTTTTTTTGTTGCCATCAGACATGAATCTGCATGGCACGAGTGTAGTGACCAAATCGCTGGAGACAGCGTTTGGAATATATTTTATTGTCTGTTCATTCAGACGGAAAGGATGGAAACCATGTATGCAATTGTCAATCTGGAGGGGCGCTTAGTCAGTGATCCTGAGATCAAGACTGGGCACAACAATCGCGAGTTCTGCACCTTCCGCGTCGCAGTCAACCAGCAGCTTGGAGCGCAGGAGAACGCTTCGTTTTACACCTGCACCGGCAATGAGTTGATTGCCAGCCGCATTAAGAAAGCCGGCCTTGCGAAAGGCCGGATGATCCATGTGACGGGCAAGCTGACGCTGCGGGAGTATAAGAACCGTGACCAGGAAACCCGGATGTCCGCTGATGTGGGTATCCTCGACTGGAACTATGTCGGGACGAAACCCAAATCCGATGAACACACGGGTGGTGCTGCGCCTGCCGGCAACAGTGGCAGCGTGAACAACGAAGCGTATGTCGAAGATCCTGACGATCTTCCGCTGTAACGAAAACACTTGAGGGGCTGTGAGAATCACTTCTTGCGGCCCCTCTTTTTTGTTTTCGGTGCAGTAACGAACGATGAAAGGACGGCCTATGCAATGACACTTCTGCGGAAGCTGAAACCCAGCACCTTTTTTCGATGCCTGGTAGTTCCGACCCTGTTTCTCTGTGCAATCTTCAAACACCCTGCTTTCCAGTGGATTGCGGTTGCGGCGCTTGCCATCTGGCTGGCTGCCTCACTTGCAACTCCCATCGGCAATGCAGTGCAGAGGAGTAAGCACAGGAAGAAGACGGAGGAGCTTGCCAAACTGCGAGAAGAGGTCCCGAAGGAACCCGCGAAATCGACGCCGGACAGCGAGCTTTTCCTGATCCGGCAGATCAACTTCAGAATTACGGAACAGCTGAAAGACACTTATCCAATGGTCTCATGGCTCTGGGTCAAGAGGCCCTCATCCGATGAGTTGTGTAAAGGTGGTGTGTGGCGCATTCGTGTGTCCAACGCCGAGCCCTTCAACTTTGGAGAAGTGACCATTACGAAGTCCGGAAAACTGTCCATCACCATGATCCAGGCGACGCAGCTCAAGGATGCCGCAAAGATATCGCTGGAAAACAGTGATCTCGAAGAGGATGAAATCATCGAGCGCGTGGATGTGAAGACCTGGTATCAGAACGAAGGCGAGAAGATCATCTCCCGGATGATCGACGACCTCAACGCCCAGGGACATCGCAAACTCACTATCCGCGAGAATGGCGAGGCGTATATCACTGCCTCGGGAGCGGAAGAAACTGTTGAACAAATTCAGCATTTCCCGCCCCGGCTTGCTTGGGATGAGTTCTGCCAAGTACTGAAGGAAGACGAAATTACCGCAGCGGTAAAACCGGAAGGCTTGCTGTTGTCCTGGTAATCACATGAAGGAGTTAATACGAAATGGCAAGAGGAAAACTATTTGAAAGCTGGTCATTTAAGCTGTCTATTCCCGCACCCTTTGATGACCCCAAGTACAGTGGCGCTCAGAATCACGGCCAATCCCAGTATAACTATGCTGGATCGGTCCAGAAAGCAACCCTGCACGCGCCGACCATGCGAGCGCTGCTGGCTTATGCGAAGCTGGCCAATGCGGCGGAAGCTGGTACTTACACCGAGGATCTGGGTGTCGTAGGACATCAGGGCAGCAGCTATCGCATTGCGGAGTATTGCTCTGCGAATAAAAGGGATTGTGTTGTGTTCTCTACGAGCACTGGCAAATTCATTGCCGGACAGTTCGAGAATGGCGATCCGACGCCGAAGGCATACACGGTCGGGGCTGGTCAAGCTTCCGGCTCTGCACTGCTCTTCTGCCTGATGCCGGTCTTTGAGACTGACACTGAATTCCAACATGAGTTTGAGGAGTTCAGGGAAGCCATGAAGAATAACTGGCCGGATATGGACAGCGCTTTTGAGAATGCACTGCGCCTATGCGATAACATCTATCGCCGCGTGGAGAATGCCAATTCTCTGAATATGGCGGGCGTCAAGATTTCTGTTCCGACAACGGGCAATATCACCAGCTTGTCCCAGTTGGCTATCGACAGCGGAAGCTATGCGCCGACTGGAGCTGTCTATGGTGAGTTCACCATCCTGACGCCGGGTGCTGGCTTCTCTTCTGTAGCGACCGTTTATAACCATGCTGACTTCGTAGGGAAATACACGCTGAGCCAGCGCACGCTGACCAGCCGCGAAGAGAACATGGTTCCGAAGCTGCCTGACTGGTACATCATTCCCCGCGAGGTGGTAAGGGTCTGTGAGCACGCCAAGCTGACAACGCCGACCAGCCAACCCATGCGGAACTTCCTGTTTCGCGGTGAGGCGGGCACCGGCAAGACCATGGGTGCCCAGGCGATAGCGGCAGGTCTGCATCTGCCCTACACTTTGATGACTTGCAGTGCCAACACGGAGATCTCGGATCTGATCGGCCAATTCATTCCCGACAGCGGCTCTGATACCGGCGTCAACAGCAATCTCGGCGAGTTGCCGAAAATCTCCGACATCATTATGCACCCACCGTCTGTCTATCAGGCGCTGACCGGCGTGTATGACGATGATAAAACGGAAGACGATGTGCTGGAGAAGCTGATTGAAATTGCAGTCGGCAGGTTGGCTGTCAAGGAGGAGAAACACGGTCAGCGCATTCGCTATGTGGATACGCCGCTGATTGAGGCAATTCGCTATGGATATGTTTGTGAGCTTCAGGAGCCTTCCTGCATCGCGAACCCTGGCGTTCTGGTAGGCCTCAACTCCCTGTTGGACAACTGCCAGACAATCACGCTGCCCACCGGCGAGCGAGTGAAACGGCATCCGGATACGGTCATTGTCG
>JBJDYH010000139.1:0-45625 GCA_051867135.1 Faecousia sp.
AAGAGTCTCTGAAGCAGATCGTCCATACAGTGGATGATCTGCTTTATGCTTTGGCCGTTCCCTTTGACAACGATGCGTTCGGTGAGGACGTGTCCGAAGAAGTGGCCAGGGTCATTATCGAGCAGGCAAACAACCTCTTCGATGTGGTCATCGTAGACTGTCCCGCCCATACCGGCAGCGCCCTTGCTGCCTGGGCACTCAGCCGTGCGGAGGTGGTCTTCATGATGTCCGGCGCTCACAGTGCCGCCGTCATGTGGAACAACGCCTTCCGCCGTGCTGTGGATTCGGTAAAAGACAGAGCCTGCTACGTGTGCGCAGAGGTGAATGACTCCTTTGACTATCGAACCCTGCACACTCTGCTGAACATCACACCCGACTACTGGCTGCCTTTCTACGAGAATGCCGGTATGATTCAGCTCCTGAAGCGGACGCTCTATCAGGGCAGCGGCAAGATCGGTAGAGAGTACACCAAGGCCATCGACCACATCTGTGAAATGCTGAATGGAGAGGAGGATGAGGAAGAATGAGCATTACAACCTATGAGTTTCTTTCCATCCTTCAGGCACAAAACCACGAACAGCCGAAGGTGGAAACCAACTCTGCTGACTACCTTGGCGTTCTGGAGCATGTCCGAGCCTGTATCGCCCTGAACCATGCCACCGAGCTGGGCGCAGCTCTGAATGATGCCGCCGCAGTGCAGACGCTAAAGGTGCTGATCCTGAAGTATACCACTGAGTATATGGCAGGTATCGACTATGACCGTGACGGCCTGGTGGAGCGTATCTATCAGGACATGGCCGGTCTGGGCATTCTGACCCGTTATCTCCAGGACCCCACCATAGAGGAGATCAACATCAACGCCTACAATCAGGTGGAGATCGTCCGTCCCACCGGCACTGACTTCCTCTACGATAATGATGCCTTTGCCTCGCCCGAAGCGGCACTGGACATCGCCAAGCGCATGATCCGTATGGGCGGCAAGCTGCTGGACGCTCAGACCCCCCAGGTCGACTCCTTCATCGGCTCCAGCACCCGTATCTCGGCTACCATTCCTCCCATCGTACCTGCAGAGCTGGGTGTTACAGCCTCTATCCGTAAGCAGAACAAGACACGTATCACCCGAGAAATGCTGATCAATGCAGGTACAGCCACTGCGGATATGCTGGACTTCCTTACCTTATGCCTGTGCAACAAGACTTCTGTCGGCATCGCAGGTGGTACCGGTTCCGGCAAGTCCTCGTTGCAGTCCTTCCTAATCAACGAATACATTACGCAGAATGAGGACTACAACAACCGTGTCTATCTGATTGAGGACACCCAGGAGCTGAGCATCATCAAGTACGATGTGGAGAACAATCGCCCCGCCCGTGTAATCCCCAATCTGACGCAGGAAGCTCCCGTGAAGGTTACCATGTTTGACCTGACCAAAGGAGCTCTGCGCTACCATCCTGCGCTGATCGTGCCTGCCGAGGTACGGGATGGTGCCGTCTATCAGGCAATGAGTGCCGGTCAGACAGGCCACACCATCCTGACTTCCTTCCATGCCGACAGCGCCAGGGATAGCTACCGCCGACTGGTATCCCTCTGCCATATGGCCGATGTAAACCAGTCCGATGAAATCCTCATGACTGACTGCGTGGATGCCTGGCCTATCATCGTATTCGCCAAGCAGCTCAAGGACAACACCAGAAAGATTATGGAGATCTTCGAGGCCACCGGTCAGAAGAACGGGAAGGTCATCGGCCACACCCTGTATAAGTTCAATGTGGAGGATACCGTCCGAGATGGCCGAGGTCATATCACCAAGGTCATCGGCAGACACTGCCGTATGGGAACCATCTCTCCCAGGCTGTACAGCCGTCTTCGTGATAATGGCGCTCCTGAACAGTTACTCCAAAGGCTCTTCCCCGGTGCTGTTGGTGAGGAGGTCGCATAAATGAATAGCGGTGTGATTTGCTTCGTCGTGTTTCTTCTGTTGAGCACGGCGGCTTTTTTCTTTCTGCGGCTGGACTATGCACTGCTGGACTGGATCACGGCGAGAGCGGAACGCAAGGCCAAAATCAAGTCTTTCAAGAAGCAGAGCAAGTTCAGCAAGTTGGTGGACAAGCTTCTGGTGAAATGCGTCAGCCTTATAACCAACAGTCAGATGCCTAAAACGGCCTACTACATTCTCACTGTGGCATGTGCTGTGGGCGGCTATTGTGCAGGCAAGGTCATTTTCTCTTCCTTTCCCATTGCTTTGGCCGTGGGCACCTTTGGCCTGATTGCGCCCCTGCTGTTCTTTAGCTTCCGCCAGACCAAGGCGAAGACGGCCCAGATGGAACGACTGGCCTCGTCTATGATGATCCTGTCCAACTCCTATGTGGTCACCGAGGACTTCATCACCACCGTTCGTGACAACCTGGAGATTCTGGAGTACCCCGAACCGTTCAAAGACTTCCTCACCTATGTAACTCTGATGGACAGCAGCGTCGACAATGGCCTTCGCCGCATGGAAGCGCAGGTCAACAATCCCTACTTTTCTCAGTGGATTGACGCACTCGTTCTCGCCCAGGATGACCGCTCCCTCAAGTATGTCACAGTCACCGTGGTGGACTCCATGCACGATGTGCTGAGTGTCCAGGCCGAATCGGATGCCGCGATGTATGCGGTATGGCGTGACTACCTCATGACGCTCATCATGATCTTTTCTGTTCCCCTCATCTTCAAGTTCACCCTGGCAGATGCGTACCTGACCCTGACCGGCTCTCTGGTGGGGCAGAGTATGTTCATCCTGCTTCTGGCGGCAGTCATCTTCTCCGTCTTCCGAGCGCTGAAGATCAACAAGCCGCTGATGATGTAGGAGGTGAAGCCAGATGGAATTTGTTATCGCCATCCTCACTGCCGTGCTTTTCGCCTTCGGTTCCTGGCGAGTAAGCGCGGCAATTCTGTATCACGACCGCTACAGCACAGGCAAGAAAAATCTGCAGCAGATCGGCAGGTGGTACAAGGACAAGCAGGAGTTCTGGGACACCCCGCTGTTCCAAAAGGCCACCAACTTTCTCCATCGCTTTGTTTATCTGGATGATACAGCGAAGGAGTCTCTGAAACGGCAGCTCCACAGAGCAGGCATGAACATCACGCCAGAGCAGTTCACTGCCCGCAAATATGTCATCTATGTGGTAGCCGGTATTGGCATGATCCTGTGTGTCCTGCTCAAGTTCTGGCTCGGTGTCATCCTTTGCGCTCTTGTTGCCATCTATGGCGTTATGCGACAGCGCGAGTCCCTGACTTCCCGTATCAAGGCCAGAGATGAGGCCATTGAAATGGAGATGCCTCGCTTCGTGCGTACCATCTGCCGCACCCTGCACAACAACCGAGATATCTACTCCGCCCTTGCTTCCTACAAGAAGGTGGCCGGTCCCATTCTGGCCGAGGAGCTGGATATCCTGCTGGCCCATATGCGTACCGGCGGTGTTGCGGTAGCCCTGCAGCAGTTCCAGAAGCGCTTGGGAACAGACTCGGCATTCCGCCTTTGCAGCACCCTGCAGGAGATCGACCGAGGTATCGACCAGACCGGCACTCTCGAATACCTGGCTGATGACATGGCGCGTCAGGCCAAGTTGAATATCCAGAAAACCCTGTCCACCAGACCCGGTAAGATGCGCCTGACGTATCTGCCTGCCGTGGGCGTGTGCGTCGTCATGATTATCTATGTGCTCATTGTGTTCGTCATGAACCAACTCAACAATCTTTATTAAGTCAAGGAGGAAACACCCACATGAAGAAGTTCTTTAACAACCTCAAGCAGAAGGCTCTGGCCGCTAAGACCAGTGTCACCACCTTCGTCCAGGACGTCAAGGGCGACCTGGCAACCAACACCATCGGCGCCATCATCGTGGCCGTTGTCATCATCGGCATTCTGGTGCTGGCAGTGAATAGCTTCTTCCCCAGCTTCTTTACCGACATGTTCAACAGCATGAAGGACAAGCTCAACGCCAACTGGTAACTCAGAAAGGAGAAAACCACTATGAAGAAAATGATCAACTCTATCCGTAACAAAGCTCAGTCTCTGGCCGTCCGCGCCCATACTTTCGTCCAGGATGTCAAGGGCGATCTGGCAACCAACACCATCGGAGCAATTATCGTGGCCGTTGTTATCATCGGCCTGCTGGTTGTGGCTGTAAACGCCTTCTTCCCCGGCTTCTTCACCGAGATGTTCAATAGCATGAAGACCAAACTGAACGACAACTGGTAAAGGAGAGCAGCATGGCAGCGAAGACGATACTTCGAGGGTATCTGCGCGAAAGGAAGGGTAACTCGGCAGTCGAGTTCATTTTTACGACTGCCATGCTGATCCTTATCTTTGCGGTGCTGGTATCCGCACTGGTCTATGTGACCCAGTTTTACAGCGCCAGCTACATCGCCAGAAGAGTGGTCCGAACAATTGAAGTCACCGGCGAATACGATGAGCAAGCTATCCGCGCATTGGCCGATGAGCTTGGCGGTACTGCCCTGGAAGATCTGGACATCACCGTTGATGCCACATACTTCAGCGGCAGAAAGATTCAGCTGCGGGACGAGTTCACAGTCCGTTTGGATGCCGTCCACCGCATCAACATCCTCATGATGGGAGATACGCCGGTGTCGTTGGATCTGCCCATTGAAATCGATTTGTCGGGAAGGTCGGAGGTGTATTGGAAATGAGGAAACTTCTCAAGGATAAGACCGGAAGTGTCCCTGTACTGACCTTTGGCTTTGTATTCGTACTCCTGATCCTCACGTTCCTGACAATCGAAATGGGCTCAACCTATGAAAACTACGACTATTGCATGGATGTCCTTCAGCGTTCCTGCAACAGTGCGGTGGAAGCCAACATCGACGATACTTACCGAGCCGATAAGGTGCTGATTCTGGACACAGCAGGAGCTGAAGCCGACTTCCACAGTTTCGTCTCCAGTGACCTGACCGACAGATATCATCTGACCGTCCAATCCATCACCTGTACAGAAACCCCTCCGTCCATGGAGGTCATCGGTACCGTGACGTTCAACACCATTTTTGCCCAGTACGATTGGGATGACCTGACCTTCTCCTTTAAGGTTCGAGCAACCAACTACGACCTGGAATGAGAGGTGTGCCATGCCCATCATCTGCACCCTCATCAACAGCGCCGCCCTCATCTATGGCGGCAATGTTGACTACAAAAAAAGAGAGATCCCCAATCTGGTGCCGATTGTCTTATTGGCGACCGGCATCATGAGTGGGGCGTTCATCGCGAGTCGACTGCTTCTCATGCTCTGCATTGCCTTCATTCTCTGGCTGGCAGGCAAGAGCACGAAGCAGGGGCTCCCCGGAGGCGACTTCAAGCTCCTGTGCGCCTTGGCCTTCTCCGCAGGTCTGCCCACTGTGCTGGGCGTCCTGTTCTGCGTAGGTTTGGGCGCTATTTTTATGGGAGTTATGAAGCGTGAGCCGATGAAGAGGAATATCCCTCTTTGCACCTATGTGGCGCCTGCATATATCATCATAAGCGCCTATTTGTTGATTTAAATATTTCCCTGGCTTTCTTCGATCTTGTGTGGTATTTGTTTGGCTTGCAAAAGGCCCCACAAGTTCGTTGAAAAATAAATGCAATCAGGAGGTAACCAACATGAAGAAGAAATTCACTAAAATGCTGTGCCTGGTACTGGCTATGGCTACTCTGCTCGCCACCGGCGCAATGGCGGCAAGCCCCGCCTCTTCCCCCGGCCCCGATGTGAGAGTCAACGGCGAGATCGTAGACTTCCCCGATGGTCAGCCCTATGTGGATGAGAACAACCGAACCATGATTCCTGTCCGCTTTGTAACTGAGGCGCTGGGTGCCAAGGTCGGCTGGGAAGGCTCCACGCAGACAGTCACCATCACCAAGGACAACACCACCGTCACCATCAGAATTGGCAGCCCCGAAATGACTGTGACAGCCAACGGCAAGGCCACCACTGTGCAGATGGACACCGCCGCCACCATCAAGGACGGCAGAACTTACGTACCCATCCGCTTCGTGGCCGAGGCACTGGGGGCCAAGGTAGACTACAGCGATACCTACGGTGTGGTCGGTATCTACGCAGACACCCTGACCGCAGAGGAGATCACCAAGCTGCAGGCCTATCCTCACACCGCTCCCGAGAGAGCCATCACCTATGACCAGGGCAAGGCCAAGTACAACGCCAGCGCCCTGAAGTTCTACTATGGTGACCGCTCCGGCTTCGACACCTTCTCCAACGCCCGCGAGCATCTGTATCACACCATGGAACGCAACGGTACCTACTACTTCCGCACCATCGGCAAGACCCTGACCAACAGTGACAACGACACCTTCTTCAAGACGGTGGTCGATGAAGCCATCGCTGAGGTCAACTACAAGTCCGAGCGTATGAGCGTGACCTTCCATACCGACGAGTCCTGCATCTATCAGGGCGACGGTATGGACCGCACCACTGCCTGTGTCCGCGGCATCGCCGAAGTGGAGCTCAATGTCAATCCCACTGAGCTGGAAGGCGCAGAAACCGCACTGCTCTGCAAGCTGGGCTTTACTCAGCTCTATCAGGGCAAGACCATGTACATCGACATCGATGTACACATGAACACACAGCCCAATTACAACGTCAACATCCACACCATCGCCCCTCTGGGCGAGGCCTACTAAAGAATGGAGGTAATGTGAATGAAGAAACGCACAACTAAATCCCTCTCGGCTCTCATGGCGGCGATCATGCTGATCGCCGCCATGGTCGTTCCTGCCTCTGCCGCCTCCAGCGTTGAGGAACAAATGGCTGCGAACAGCGCCGCATGGTGGGTAGCCCACAACGCAGGTGACACCGCCACCTGTGAAGCTCTGCATCAGGCCAATGTCGCTCTGGCAAACCAGGCGGCAGGCAGCTCGGGCTCTGCCAGCTATAACAGTTCCGCAGGCACCTGGGATATTACCACCTCTTCAGGCAGTAAAATCTCTTCTTCCGGTAGTTACAGCGGCGGCAAATCCAACACTGTCACATATTCTACTACGACAAGCAGCGGCAAAGTGTCCTCTACCTCCAACAGCACTTACACCAGTTCTTCTATCAACGCATATAAGCAAAATGGCGGTACCAACCAGGGCCTGGAGACATCCTATAACAATGCCGCTGCAAAAGTGACCTCTTCCGGCAACTATGGAACAAATATCTCCAAGACCACTGCCGATGAAGAAGCGGCGGTCGTTAAAGAACTTCTTGGCCTTACCGATGCCCAAGCAAAGCAGCTCCAGACCGACCTCGAAACCCACAAGCAGGAGTATGAGTCCGCTCAGGCTGCGTATAAGGCAGCTGTGGCTTCTGGCGATACTGAAGCGGCTACTGCCGCAAAAGAGCAGATGGATGCGGCTCATGATGCGGCAGAGAAAGTTCGCGCCAATTATAACTATACCGGCGATACTGCAGAAGTTGAGGATGGCGGCTATTACGATGACTGGGGCAATCCCGTTTCCAATGTCACATCCGGTGGTGGTTTCTACATCGTTTCCTCCTGCAAGATCACTGCCTCCTGCAACGAAGGCGGCACTGTTTCCCCTAATGGGGTAAGCAATGTCACGAAATACACCAACCAGACCTATACCATTCAGCCCAATGAAGGATACTTCATTCAGAGCGTAAAGGTGGACAACGTGGACAAGGGTAAGCTGGAGTCCTATACCTTCGAGCGTGTCACCACCAACCACACCATTGAGGTTACCTTCGCTCCCCAGGAACTGAACATCAGCGCCTCCGCTGGTACGGGTGGCTCCATTTCTCCCAATGGTACCACTAAGGTTAAGTATGGTGAGGACAAGACTTTCACCATCACACCCAATGAAGGCTATGAGATTAAGTCCGTCATTGTGGATGGTCAGGACAAGGGCAAGATTACTTCCTACACCTTCAATGATGTAAAGGGCGAACACACCATTTCCGCCTCTTTTGTGAAGAAGACATTCAACATTACCGCTTCTGCTGGTGCAGGTGGCTCCGTCTCTCCTAGCGGCACTTCCACCGTATCTTACGGTGACAACAAGACCTTTTCTTTCACCCCCAATCAGGGGTACAAGGTCAAGTCCGTTGTGGTGGACGGTGTGAACAAGGGAGAACTGACCACCTATACTTTCAGCAACGTGAAGGCAGCTCACAGCATTTCCGTCACCTTCGAGCCTTCCGGAAGAGTGGATATTGGCAATCCCACTGTGACCGACAGCAATGGCGGTAGTGTCAATGGTGGTTCTTCTAACGGAAGCATTAAGAGTGGCTATGGCATCTTCGCTACGGTTCCCGTGTCCTATAGTGATGTGTCTGATTTGCGGGTAACCGTACAGTATGATTTTGGTAATGGCATCAAAACAGTCATTCTGGAGGAAACCCGCAGAGGGGCCTTTGAGTATCCCGTCAATGCCGAGTCTCCTCTTGGCAAGCGTTGTATCTACATCCCCGTAGATACCGCTGACGGTACTTACACCCTGACCTTCACCGTCACCGCCAAAAATGCGGTGGGTGAAACTCTGTCTGATACCCAGACCGCTACCGTGGTGGTCAAGGGCAACATGTACGAGGACGATTTCACCGGCGACTCCTAATTCCATCCCAGCACACAGAAGGCCCCGCCCCCCGGCGGGGCCTTCTACTATATCTGAATCGAGGTGACACCATCAGTTGTTCATTTGGGATTTTGTCGCCAGCACCGTGCTCGATGACATCATCGACTGGATCTACAGCCAGATCATTGGCTTTCTCGGCAATTTCTTTGCTGAAATGGGCAATATGGGTGTGGAATTATTCACGATGAGCTGGGTGCAGAGCGTCGTGCTATTTTTCTCTTATCTGGCTTGGGCGCTCTATGGTATCGGCCTGGTGGTTGCCTGCTTCGAAGTAGGCATAGAATACTCCAGTGGCCGGGGAAATATAAAAGAAGCCGCACTCAATGCCATTAAGGGTTTCCTCGCTGTGTCGCTATTTACGGTAGTCCCTGTGCGCCTGTACGAGCTGTCAGTATCCCTTCAATCCCAGTTTACTGCAGGTCTGACCGGCTATGGCACAAGCAGTATTGGAGAAGTCGCTACAGGAGCTTTGCAAGACTTCAGTGCAATTGAGAGCTTGACGGAAGCTTCTTCTCTTTCCGGCTTTGGAGCCATTACCAGTCCCATCATGGTGCTATTTTGCATCATTCTGATGGCCTACGCCGTCATCAAAGTGTTCTTTGCAAACCTGAAACGAGGCGGAATTCTTCTCATCCAGATTGCGGTTGGAAGCCTGTATATGTTTTCCGTTCCCCGTGGTTACACCGATGGTTTCGTCCAGTGGTGCAAACAAATCGTCGGTCTGTGCCTAACCGCCTTCCTGCAATCCACGATATTGATTGCAGGCCTACTGGTATTTAAGGATCACGCCTTGCTTGGCCTTGGTTTGATGCTCTCTGCCGGTGAGATCCCGCGCATTGCTGGAGCCTTCGGTCTGGACACCACAACCAGAGCCAACATCATGAGTGCAGTCTATACCGCCCAGGCTGCAGTCAACACGACAAAAACTGTTGTTGCGGCGGTTGCCAAATGAACGAACTGACTATGGGCAGTCTGTTTGATGGGATTGGCGGTTTCCCTTTGGCAGCAGTTCGAAACGGCATTACACCCGTATGGGCAAGTGAAATCGAGGCGTTCCCTATCTCGGTAACGAAAGAAAGATTTCCAGATATGCTCCATGTGGGTGACATCACGAAACTAAACGGAGCAACGCTACCTCCGGTGGACATCATCTGCGGGGGGTCTCCCTGTCAGGATCTGTCTGTGGCCGGTGCCAGAGCCGGCCTTGCCGGTGAGCGTTCCGGACTCTTCATGGAACAGATCCGCATCACGAAGGAGATGAGAGATGAAGACATTCGAAGAGGACGATCAGCTCTGTCTGTTCGACCCCGCTACCTATGTTGGGAAAACGTGCCAGGTGCTTTCTCGTCGGGTATCGAGTACGGCGAGGACTTCCGCTGTGTCCTCGAGGAAATTGTACGAATTAAAGTACCAGGCATTTCAATCCCTCGACCTTACTCCGGGCGCTGGGAATCTGCTGGGCGAATTCTATTGGGAAACGATTTCTCCCTGTGTTGGCGGTGCCTGGATGCTCAACACTGGGGTGTCGCCCAGAGAAGGAAAAGAATCTTCCTTGTCGCAGATTTTGCAGGCCGATCCGCCTCGCAAATACTATTTATCCCCGAAAGCCTGCCTGGGCATCCTGCGCAGAGCCTATGAGCGCGGTAAGGAACTGCCACCTAAACTGAAGCGAGCTCTTGAGATTCAGTCCGGCATTGCTGCGCCAGATGGACAGCCGACCACATTGGAGTCCTATCATATCAATCAGCGTGACGAAGGTATCGACCTTCATGGCAAGTCGGGTGCGCTCATGGCGACCACAAACATGCAGATGCAGACATTCGTTACGCAGGCTGAAGAAGATACCCCCATTGCCTTCGCAGCCAATCAGAGAGACGAAGTACGGGATCTCCACGATGTGGCCGGAGCACTCGGCTCACAACCTGGGATGAAACAGCAGACCTTCATTGCCGCGGGCTTCTCCGCAGGCCAGGGTAGCAAAGCAGGTGGCATCGGCTATCAGGAGGAGATTGCGCCCACGCTGAAAGGTGCCGAGAGCGGCACAAACATGGTGCCGAGCGTTCTGTGCCTGAACGACCAGGGTGGCAAGGTCATGGAATGCAGCGAAAATGTCACTGGGACACTCCGTGCGCAGGAGCATGGACATCAGCCACTGGTCTACGAAAACCACGGTATCGACTCCAGATATACCGGTCCCCACGAAGTCTGCCCGACCATGTCCGCTCGGTATGGTACTGGCGGTAACAATGTTCCTCTTGTTGAACAGGAGCCAGTGTTCTGTATCACAGGCAACGCCATCGACCGCCAGCCTCAGAATGGCGGCAACGGAATTGGGTATCAGGAGGACATCTCTTATACTCTGACTGCTACCGATCACCATGCCGTGTTCAGTAGACAGCGTGTGGATATCTTCAAGGGCAATGATGTCGTCAGCACCCAGAGTGCCAGACAGCACAAGGATGCCACTGATCTTGTCTATCAGGCAGAAGTGTTCGGTCATACTCAGTTCGGCAACTACAGTCCAGGCTGTACAACACTCAGAGCGCAAGGTGGCGACAATGGTGGCGGCAGTGAGAATCTGGTGGCGCAGGAGAACACTCCGAGCGCATATCTCATTCGCAGACTGACACCACTCGAATGTGAACGGCTCCAGGGTTTCCCCGATGGCTGGACAGATATCGAAGGGGCATCCGACTCCTCCCGCTACAAAGCCCTCGGCAATAGTGTCGCCATTCCTTGTGTCGAGTTCATCATGCACGGTCTCGCTCTCGCGCTAAAAGCAGGGTGATTGCTTCGTTACTTTTGCTTCCTCTATGCGTGGTTTCTTTGTTGGTTTCTGTGAATAGCTTTCTTCGCAATTTCGCCCTATTGTTTGCTTGCGAAAACGCAGAAAGGAGCGTCATATGGCAGACAAGAAAAACCTCTGTGCGATGATTCCGACCGAACTTCATGCCAAGGTCATCGAAGAAAAAGAGCGGCTGGAAATGAACACCCTGGGCGATTACATGGAAATGATACTAAAAGAACATTTCGAAGGAGGAAAACCACTCATGGAAGCAACCAAGACTTTCGCAATCCAACTCCCCGCCGAGCTTATCGACCGGCTCCAGGCATACCTGAAAGCTGAGTCTGAACGGCAGGGACGAAAAATCTCGCAGAAGGAGTTCATCCGGATGCTGATCGAAGAAGCGCTGGAGGAAGCTGGGGCCTGAATACAGAAGCAGCGATGCCGCAGGAACGCCTGCGGCATCAGTTTTTTGGAGGTGAACTACAGTGTATACCTACCCCGATAACCTTACCTCCAAGGCCACACTCTGGCTTTGGGAGTTGAGGGACATTGCGGTGATTGGCATCGGGCTTCTGGTTTCCATCCTCGCCATCACGCAAACACGCATCTTCATACCCTTGGTGCTGACGGCGGCCTACGCCTTCCTCAGCATTCGATTTGACGGTACCAGCATTCTGGATTTTATCCGATATGCCGGTGCCTTTCTGCTTACAAAGCAGCAGTTCTATGAATGGAGGCTCTAATGCTGAAAAAGAAAAAAACTAAGAGAGGCTCCGATGGCATATCCACTCGCGAGCTAATGGGCATTACCGATATCACCGAGTACAGCATTGCCACAAAGCTCGGTGATCTTGTCTTCTTTATCATCAAACCCACAAATATCTCTGTCCTTCCCGATGCCAGTGTTAGCTCTCGCATCTTTGCTCTGCTGAATGTGGTGAAGGGACAGGCAGATATCGAGATGCTGGCACTGAACTCAACAGAATCTTTCGAGAGCAACAAAAACTACTACAGCACTCGCTTGGATAATGAGGAACTCCCTGCCATCCGCAGACTGCTGGAGCAGGACTGCAATCACCTCGACCGCATTCAGGTGCTGATGGCTTCTGCACGTGAGTTCTATATCGTAGTACGGCTGAGGGATGAAAAGGAAACGGAGATATTCCCGTACCTGTCCCGCATAGAGAAAAACATCAAAGACAACGGGTTTATTACCCGCCGCGCCGGAGAGCAGGATCTCATGAAAATGCTGGGCGTGTACTACGAACAGAATGTGACCACAGAACACTTCGACCGCTACGACGGTGAACGCTGGGTCACCATAGAATAGGAGGTCACATTGAAAAAGAAGAAAGTTAAGCCTGTCATTCCCCAGGCTGAGGAGATCAAGGTCAAATCCTTCTTCGATATGGTTGCCCCTTCCGTGGTCAAGTTTTTCCCCGACCACTTCATCTGTGGCAACACATATCGCTGTGTATGGGCACTACGTGAGTATCCCACCAGCACCGATGAGCAGGCCATCCTCCGACACCTGGGCGAAAAGAACGGCGTTACTCTACGGATCTACACAAGGCAGGTCAGCCCGACAGAGGAAAAAAGAATCATCCACAACGCCACCAACAAAAACAAAATGGATCGATCCAACACCAACGACCTGCAGCAGGTGGTCACAGCCGAAAGCAACCTTCAGGACGTGACCAACCTAATCGCCACCATGCATCGCAACCGAGAGCCGCTACTCCACTGCGCGGTGTTTATTGAGTTGGCGGCTTCGGACTTCGAAGCACTCAAGCTGCTCCAGACTGATGTGCTGACGGAATTAGTACGGAGCAAGCTCAATGTGGACAAGCTCTGGCTTCGTCAGCAGCAGGGCTTTGTCTCTTCTAACCCCGCAGGCCACAATGCTTTCGGTCAGCAGTTTGAGAGAGTGCTGCCTGCAAGCTCTGTGGCCAATCTGTATCCGTTCAACTACAGCGGCAAAACAGATCCCCGCGGATTCTATATCGGCAAGGATAAGTATGGCTCAAATGTCATGGTGGACTTTGACCAGAGAGATGAAGACAAGACCTCTGCCAACATCCTCATTCTTGGCAACTCCGGTCAGGGCAAATCTTACCTGATGAAACTGCTTATCCTGAATTTTCTTGAGGCAGGAAAATCGGTGATCACACTGGACGTCGAACACGAACAGCGTGAAATGTGCGACGCTGTGGAAGGTTGCTTCGTTGACCTCATGGCCGGTATCTATCACATCAATGTGCTGGAGCCGAAATGTTGGGATGACGGCAGCGACAGCGATGATGCCGGTGCGCCTGAGCCGTTCCGTAAGAGTACCAGGCTGGCACAGCACGTGTCTTTCCTCAAGGATTTCTTCCGAGCCTATAAGGATTTCAATGACGGGCATATCGACACCATTGAGATCATGGTGTCCAAGCTCTATACCAAGTGGGGCATCTCAGATAACAGCAACTTCTCTCGCAAGCGACCGGAGGATTATCCCATTCTCTCTGACCTGTATGACCTGATCGAGGGTGAGTATAAAAACTACGATGCCAGCAAGCATTTGCTTTACACGGAGAAGATGCTACAGGAGATCCTTCTGGGTCTGCACTCTATGTGCAAGGGTGCCGACTCTCAGTTCTTCAACGGACACACCAATATCACTTCTTCCCGGTTCCTTGTGTTTGGCGTGAAGGGTCTGATCGATGCGGCGAAGAATGTGCGGGATGCCATGCTGTTCAATATCCTCTCGTATATGTCGGATAAGCTTCTGACGGTCGGCAACACCGTGGCAGCTCTGGACGAGCTGTATATCTGGCTGAACAATCCGACCGCCATTGAGTACATCCGCAACTCTCTGAAACGAGTTCGAAAGAAAGAGTCGGCTATGATGCTGGCCTCCCAGAACCTCGAGGACTTCGACCAGGAAGGTGTGCGAGAGATGACGAAGCCGCTGTTCTCCATCCCGCCCCATCAGTTCCTGTTCAACGCAGGCTCCATTGACAAGAAGTCTTACATGGACATGCTTCAGCTGGAGGATGCAGAGTACAACCTCATCAAGTTCCCACAGAGAGGTGTCTGCCTGTACAAATGCGGCAACGAACGCTATCTGCTGGAAGTACATGCTCCGTCCTATAAGGAAAAGCTCTTCGGAACGGCAGGTGGTCGCTGATGTCTGTATCTGCCGGTGTTATTGCGAAAGCTGCGGCAATGCTTCTCTCCAATGAGAAGACCAGGAAAGGCCTCGGCTGGATCGTCGTTGCAATTCTGTCGCCCACCATACTCATTGCCGTTGTCCTCTGCTCCATGGGAACAGGAACTGCAGACCATAACAACCATGCCGTAAAAGCCAGTTTCTATGGAGCAACCTATTCCGACGAGATACCCGCCGACTACAAAGTGCATGTAGAAGATATGCGCACAGCCTTTTCTCTTCTGGATTCGGCGGTGGCATCTGTCAACGCCAGTGCCGCCGACGGAATCGGCCTTGACCCACTCAGAGTCAAGGCCGTCTTTTATGCCCTCTGTTTTGGCGAGGATGCGCCTTCACGCAGAGCAGCCACCCGCTTTGTTAAATGCTTCTATGCGGTAGAAGAACGCACACGCACAATTGACGTAACAGCTGATGACGATACCATAACCACGGAAACAGAAACTTACACCGTCACCGTGCCGCTGTCCATGGAAAGTGCGTATACCAACCTTGCTTCCGAACTTGGCAGAGCAATCACAGAAGATGATAAGGAAAACGTCAATCATATCTACTACATGATCGCTGGCGGCACTCTTTTCGGAGCAGGAGGTGCCTACCTTGGCGGTGGTACCTATGACGGCTCCTATACGAGAGGTGACGGCTCCAGTATCGAAATTGATGTCTCTGCATTCGTCGACCCATCCACCAAGAATGCGGCCGACCTTGTGACCTACGCCATCAACGCATATGAAAATGGCTGGGGCTATGTCTGGGGAACCTACGGCAGTGTCCTGACCGATTCACTCTTCGCCTACAAGTTGGAGCAGTACCCAGACGGTGTGGGAAACCATGAGGATTTCATACGTACCAACTGGTTGGGCGGCAGAACAACTGATTGCGTTGGGCTTATCAAGGGATACGGATGGCTCGACCCAGAAACCCTGTCCATCAACTACGGGACCAACGGCATGCCAGACCTCGGCGCAAACCAGATGTACTACAACGCGTCTGAGTCCGGCACCATTGATACTATTCCCGAGATACCCGGCCTTGCTGTTTGGCACGATGGTCATATCGGTGTCTACATCGGAAACGGCTATGTCATTGAAGCCATGGGTACCAAGTACGGTGTGGTCAAGACTCAGTTGGAAGGCCGAGGTTGGACACACTGGCTGAAGGTCGAGTACATCAACTATGATTAAGGAGGAAACAGCCGTGGAAAAAGTTGAAATCATTATCCAAATTGAAGCCGAGCGTCTCAAGGCGCTCGACTTCTTCCTTTTTGACAAGCAAAAATCTTCTCTGAAAGTGGAACTCGAAAAAGCCGCCGAGGGTATTTACGAAAAATATGTACCAGAAGACACTCGCCGCTATATCGATAGTCAGACGAAACCTGCAACTGGCACTAAAAACCGGAGCAAACGAACTGGAAACCCTATTCCCAAACAGGCAAGTTCACTTCTTGAAGAAACGGAGGTTGAATCGAATGCCCAGCCGTGAAATATCCATCTGGATTGATGAGCGTTGGTATGATGCGCTCGCAAGAAACCTGAAGGGGGATACTCTCGAAGAACGCTTGGAAGAATTCGTTGACCAGATGTGCATTCAGTTGCCTGAGCATGAGTATGAACGCATCAGTCATGAGATATGGCAGGAGCAGCAGGAGCGCAAACAGGAACAGGAGTCCTCCAGAAAGTTCGCTGTCTTCCACCTGGTAGAGAACGGCGAACACAGCTATCTGGAAGTGGAGCGTAGCCTTGAGATGCTCGATGCCGCTCGTATGCTCAGAGCATATATGCGACACAGTGCAGTCGCAGACACCTTCGGTCAGACCATCCATGCGGCGCAGGAGATCACACAGGAACATTTCAACGCACGAGTCCATGAACGACTTGATAACACCGGAAAGGTCACAGGTGCGTTTGAACTGGACTTTGATAAGGAACGGTTCTCAGCACTGCACATCATGGATGGCTGGAAGTGCTACACGATGAAAGATGTCTCCTCGGCTATCTTCCATGCTGATCGCAAAGACCATATAACTCGGGACGCTCGATGGGAACGCTTCACAGATAAGCTTACTGGCAAAGAGCTTACCTACGAGCCGACTCAAGACGAAGTGAAATACTTGAAAGGCTCGGTCAGATTGCAGCCGAACGAGATAGACGTCGAAGGTGAAGTAATGTTGACACATGAAACGCTTGAGTTCTATGTGCCTGTCCGCTTCGATGCCGACAAAGTCTTCGGCAGCGAGATTGCAACCGCCCTAAGAGACAGCTACGTCAATGTATACGCCTACTACAACTTGGAAGATCAGGCTGTGTGCGATGATCTGACGGTTCTGCTTATCAGCGACAACGGCCCCGAAGAAGAGTTCAGGTACAAGCTCACGTCGGAAGAAAAGGAACTCTTCCGTGAGCGCATGAATGCTGTCTGCCTCAAGTGCGGTGCAGATCTAGATGAGTGCCGACAGGAATATCTTCAGGAGCAGGCTGAGTCGCAGTCACCGATGATGCAGATGTGAGGAACTCGCATAAAGCCGAGCGTTGCCCCCTGTGTTGCCCTGTGTGCGATTTTTAACCAGAAGGTAGCCCCAGGACACCACCCAGACTGATGAGGAGGCTGTTTGAGGTGCTTTGAGGTGCAGTACCGAGGGTGTGAAAAAAAGCTGGAGAAAGAGGCGGGCCCGTTCGGAGCCTCGCCTCGACCACTTCTGCCCGCAGTGCGGGCAGTTTCAGACTTTTCAACCTGGGGTCGTTGTACCCCTTTTCAATACGAATGCGGGGTCGGTATTCCCGCTAACCCGCATGCTTACAGGCTTTGTTGCGGGGTCATTTAGCTTTTGGGAGGTTATTATGTCCAATAACGGAAAGAGTAAACATGGTTTCTGGTTGACACCCGAAGCCAAAGAAAAGATCGAGAAGTTCTACCGAATCGACAACTGCAAGAGCCAGAGTGAGTTCCTTGAAAAAGCAATTAACTTTTACGTTGGCTACGTCTGTACTGAAAATGCCAGTGCATATCTGCCTCGCATTCTCAGCGAAGTGCTTGAAGGCAAGTTCGCTGTCATCAAGAAAAAGCTCGGTCGCATGTTGTTCAAACACTCTGTAGAAACAAACATCACAAATCACATTCTCGCTGCTGATACCGATATGGATCAGCAAACCTATGAGCATCTGCGCAATCGCAGTGTGCGCGAAGTACTCGAAACCAACGGAGAGATCACGTTCCTTGACGATTTGAAGTTCCAGAAATCGGTGTAACAGATGTCCAAGCTCATACAAAAGAGTGGCTATATCAAAAATGGCAATGCCGGTGGCTACATGAAATACATCGCTACCAGGGAAGGTGTCGAAAGACTCCATGGAAATGGGCAAGCAACTGCTGGTCAGAAAAAACTGATTCAGCAGTTGCTTGATGACTTTCCAGACGCATGTGAGTTGTTTGAGTACGAGGACTATGTATCTTCTCCTACGTTCGAAACTGCCTCTGAATTTATCACGATGGCAATAGATGTGAATATGCATGATCTGCAGCCAGGCGACACGTATATGCAGTACATTGCAACGCGTCCCCGTGTCCAGAAGCGAGGGGAACATGGACTCTTTGGTTCTGAAAGCTCGGTCAACCTTCCACAAACGCTGGAGGAGCTTAACGAACACGAAGGAAATGTTTGGACACTCATATACTCCCTGCGCAGAAGCGATGCAGCTCGTCTTGGATACGAAAGCGCAGATAGTTGGCGCAATCTTATTCTGTCACACAAAACGGAACTTGCAGACGCAATGAGAATCCCAGTTGAAAACTTCCGTTGGTACGCAGCCTTCCATGATGAAAGTCATCATCCGCATATACACATGATGGTTTGGAGTGATGATCCCAAGCAAGGCTTCCTCACGAAAGACGGAATTGCAAAGATGCGTTCTGAACTGACAAACGATATCTTCGAACAGGAACTGCATAGTCTCTATGTCAAAAAAGACATTGCATACAAAGAGCTGACCGGCACTGCTCAAGAGGCAATGCAGAAACTCATCGAGAACATGCACAGTCGCGTATGCTCCAACCCAGTCATCGAACAAAAGATGACTGAACTTGTTGCAATGCTTGGAAACACCACAGGTAAAAAGCAGTATGGCTATCTGCGGAAACCTCTGAAAGAAATTGTGGACGCAATCGTAGATGAGCTTGGGAACGATCCAGATGTCGCACGTTGCTATGATGCTTGGCACATTGTTCGAGAAGAAATTGCTGGCTTCTATGGCGGAAGAGAAAAAGAACGGCCCCGGCTCTCACAGCAAAAAGAATTCCGAAGAATCAAAAATATGGTCATCGCCGAGGCCGAGAACATCCGTCTCGGGATCCCAACCTTTGAGGACGAGTATACGAACGATGATCCAGACCCCGATCCCAACACGACACGGAATACATCGGGCGGTCCCTCTGTCTATGAACAGGCTGCTGTCTATCGCAAAGCAAAAGAACTGCTCTATGATTACGATACATTGCAGACAGATAAAAGCTGGGCGATTAAATCACTTGAGGAGCTGTGGAAAGAAGGGTTCAGCGTTGCCGCTCATCTGCTTGGCAAGGTGTACCGTGATGGTGTTGAAGTCCCACAAGATCGTGCTGTTGCAAAGGAATGGTTCCTACGGTCCGCGCAGGCTGGAAATGACTACTCGCAATATGCCCTTGGGAAAATGCTCCTTGAAGATAAGAGCGTGGATGCGATTGCTTGGTTGAAGAAAGGAGCAGAAAGCGGCAATCAGCATGCGCTGTATAAGCTTGGCAAACTCTATCTGACAGGTGAACAAGTGGAGAAGGACATCGATATTGCACTTCGCTATTTGAACGATGCCGCGCAGCGGAATAATCAATTCGCACAGTATACACTCGGGAAACTGTACCTACAAGGCAGAGACGTGAAGCAAGACAGAGAATCAGCCAAGCAATGGTTGGAACTTTCAGCGGCGCAGGGAAACCAGTATGCGCAGTTTTTTCTAGACAGGTTCAACGATGTTCGTGATCCATCCATCCTAATGTCAGCCACTCGATTGCTCCACCATATGAGCAGAATATTTCAAAACAACTCACAGCCACCCACAAATCCAAATGGTATACGCATTGACTCGAAGCGTCGCCGTCGCCTGCAAGAAAAACGCATGGCAATGGGTCACAAGAGAGATGACCATGAGGAGCAGGTCACTTATCAGCAATCTATGTGATAGGAGGATTATCAGTGTCTCAATATATTCACTTTACTGAAGAGCAAAAAGAGCAAGCGGCCTCTGTAGATCTGGAGTCTTTCCTCCTGCACAGAGGAGAGAAACTCATTGCATCTGGCCGTGAGAAACGGCTGGCCAGCAACCACAGCATTACCGTGCGAGGTAATGAATGGTATGATCATGCCGTTTGCCAAGGTGGTCATGCCATCAGCTTTGCTCAGTATCACTATGGCTTGAACTATCAGGATGCCATACTTCTGTTGCTCGGCGACGGTGTGAGGACAGTATATCCTCGTGCATCAGAACGAAAGCCAGAGCCACCGAAGACATTCGTCATGCCAGAAGCACACACAGATATGCGGCGTGTCTTTGCTTACCTCGTAAAAAACCGGCAACTTGATCGAGAAGTGGTTTCTCATTTCGCAAGAGTTAAGCTTCTCTTTGAGGATGCGCAGTATCACAATGCGGTCTTTGTTGGTATGGACGAGAATGGTATTCCGCGCCATGCACATAAGCGAAGTACCAACAGCTATGGCAAAGCATTCCGTATCAACATCGAAGGCAGTGACCCACGGTATAGCTTTCATCATATCGGTGACAATGGGAGCCTCTTTGTTTTTGAGGCTCCCATTGATATGTTGTCGTATATTTCCATGAACCCTGATCAATGGGAGAAAAGTAGTTACGTGGCCTGCTGCGGAACCACAGCACAGCCGGTCCTTTCCCTGGTAGAGCGAATACCACAACTTCAGAGGATCTACCTATGCATGGACAATGATCAGGCTGGAGATTTGGCCAGTCGGCGTATGGCAGAGTTGCTTCATGAAAAAGGTATTCTAACGGAGCGGCTATCTCCAGAACTGAAGGATTGGAACGATGACCTGATTGCAGAACACAACAACAGCTTGGAGGTGAATACTTCGTGCTCGACTTTTGGTCAAACTTTATTGGCACAATAAAATCGTCTAATGTAGCACCACTGATTGCTGCCGGAGGATTGATGCTCCTGGTGATCGGCGGTCTTGCTATGTTATCCCATCATTACACGCTAAGCGGTATCAAAGCCAGGACCGTAGGTGATGGCCAGCACGGTACTGCACGCTGGGCAACTAAGAAAGAGATTCAGCAAATATACTCCCATGTGCCATTCAATGTAAAAGCGTGGCGTAAGGGCGATAATCGACCGGAAGCTCAAGGTCTTGTGCTTGGATGTACTGGCAAGAAAAACGAGGTCACAGCTATCGTAGACAGCGATGACATCCACTGCTTGATGATCGGCGCTTCAGGTGTCGGTAAAACAGCATTTTTCCTTTACCCGAACCTTGAGTACGCCTGCGCCAGTGGCATGAGTTTTCTCGCACTGGATACCAAGGGTGACCTGGCCAGAAACTACGGTACGATTGCTAAAGAATACTATGGTTACAACATTTCAGTAATTGACCTGCGTAACCCGACCAGATCTGACGGCAATAATCTGCTGACTCTGATCAATCGGTATATGGACATTGCTCGGGAACACCCTGAAAATCTGGCAGCTCGAGCGAAGGCTGAGAAGTACGCAAAAATCCTCGCAAAAACTATTGTCAATCCTGGAGGCGAGGAAGGCAACTATGGTCAGAACGCTTTCTTCTACGATGCGGCAGAAGGTTTGCTGACCTCTGTCATTCTGCTCCTATCTGAGTATCTTCCGCCTACAGATGATGATCCTACCGAGCGCAGGCACATTGTTTCTGTATTCAAATTGGTGCAGGATCTACTGGAGCCGTCCAAGGTCAAAGGAAAAAGCCTTTTCCAGCTGCTCATGTCGAAACTGCCGTCCGAACACAAAGCGAGATGGTTTGCGGGTGCTGCGCTGAACTCTGCAGAACAGGCTATGGCATCCGTCATGTCCACGGTGCTGTCCCGTCTGAATGCTTTTCTCGATTCGGAATTAGAACAGGTGCTCTGCTTTGACTCTGCTATTGATGCAGAGAAGTTTGCCGCAGAGAAAAGCGCTATATTCCTTATCCTGCCCGAAGAAGATACCACTAAGAATTTCATGGCAGGCTTGATGATTCAGAACCTTGCCCGTGAGCTCTTTGCCGTTGCAGATGAGAATGGTGGTAAATTGAAAAACCGTGTAGTGTTCTTCTGTGATGAGCTCGGTACCATGCCGCCCTTTGATATTCTTCCACTTTTCAGTGCCGGACGATCCAGACGGCTAACACTTGTGCCTATAATTCAGTCGTTGGCGCAGCTTGAAAAGAACTATGGCAAGGAAGGTTGCGAAATCATTCAGGATAACTGTCAGGATACCATCTTCGGTGGTTTTGCGCCCAACAGCCAGACTGCCGAGGTGCTATCAAAAGCGCTGGGGAGTCGAACCGTGCTATCTGGTTCTGTGAGTAGAGGAAAGAACGACCCGAGCCAGAGTCTGCAAATGATGGAACGAGCCCTCATGACACCTGACGAGTTGAAGGCTATACCCAAAGGAACATTTGTCGTTATGAAGACTGGTACACACCCTATGAAAACAAGGCTAAGGCTTTTCCTTGAATGGGGCATTACTTTTGGTAAGCCATACACAGTGCCAGAGCGGGTGAGCAGACAGGTGAAGTATGCAAACCGTGAGGATCTGGAGCGTAATATCATTGCCAAGCATCCTCCGAAGCAGGAACAGTATGACTATAGCGCGTCCGAAGGAGCAAGGCCACTCGGAGGTATGGCGCACACGCAGACCACGGAAAAAGCAGAGAAGCATCGACAGGTTAAAACGTAAGGGGGTGAAACAGTGGGATATTTTGATTCAATTTATCACTCTGATCTGCCGCCTCGAGCAGTTAACGTATACCGTTACTTGAAAGACCGTGCAAATAAGGAGAGTCAGTGCTTTCCTGCCATAGGTACCATAGCGAGAGATTTGCACATATCTGACAGCACCGTGAAACGAGCGCTGAACGACTTGGAAAGAGCAGGCTTTATCAAGCGCGAAAACCGCTTTCGCACTTATAACACGAAAACTTACGGAAAGACATCCAATCTATACACCGTGTTTTAGTTTACACCCAGGGGGTAGTCTGTCTTCTTGGTGGCCTACCGCATAGGTCACCAAGAACCATAAAGGACCCAAAGCTGAAGTATTAATGCAGAGAATAGAACAATTTCCCTCTAACCGTAAGACTATCTTAGGAATAGTGAGTTCTTCTGCACAAAATACGAATATATACTATGACTAATAGAAAGACTATCTTACTGTCTGGAGGCGTAATCGTGAACGCGAAACGGATAGGGCTCAGAATACAGGATGTTCGATTGCAGCGGGGGTTGACTCAAGCGGGTCTGGCTCAAAAGCTCGATATCACGCCGAAGTATTTAAGCAATATAGAGTGTGGCGATAAGATCCCGAAGTTTGAAACCTTCATTGCGATTGCCAATGCCCTTCAAATTGACGCGAACACCCTTTTAGCAGACGAACTTGTTGCAATGCCACAAGTCCAAAGTTCTTTGCTTTGGGACAGGATATCCAAACTGCCTCCAAACCGGCAAAAGCATATTCTCAGAATGGTAGATATACTGTTGGAAGAAGAAAACTAACATCTACAAGCGCTTCATGTTATTTTGACATGAAGCGCTCTTTTTTTCATATCGTCGTCATGATTCGACAGATTATTCTCAAACACTCTGGTATGATCCTTCTTCAAGTAAGACTTTCTTACAAATAGAATGACAAGGAGTGGCTTCTGTGTTAAAATTGAAAGCAAGAATCTTGGCATACCAGATCGAGTATCACTGGTGGATGGTAATGAGATATCGGCAGGTGATGGGCTTGTTGTATAAAATAGAGAAAAAGCTCAATTCTCCTGGGATGCTATGGCTTAACGGCAAGCTATCAAGGTATGCACTGTTTATCATGAAAGCTGAGCGTCGATATGAAGAACGCTTTTATCCGGTAGTGGAAGGCGTACTATGATTGAGAAGGCCTGGGAGGTGCTCTCCGAACGAGAGGCAGATATACTCAGATTACGTGAACTGCGTGTAACGTTGAGTGAGATTGCAGCGAAGTATGGCATTTCCAATGATCGTGTCAGATAAATAATGGTTGCGGCGAAAAGAAAGCTTCGTGACGCGCAGCGCAAAATGCTGACATCAGAAGCAAATCAAAAACTTGTCCCGACAGAATTTACCAGAAGTGATTTAATCTAAATCGAGATAGCATTAAGATCCTTACAGGAGCAGCGATCTCGGACCGTTACGCTTGCATTCTGGAATCTGGCAGATATCATGGACAATGATCCATTATATTACAGAGCCGAAAAACTAAAGGAACAAATAGAGGAATTGCTCACCAATACGAGAGAGGATGTGCTCTCGTATGTTGAAGAAGGACTGCAGAAGTCAATGGAGTAATCAATCAAAGCGAAGAACGCCAAAGGAGGCTGGTTGCGTGAAAAGGCAAATTGCTATGCTGCTCGTGTATCTGCTACTGATAGCAACATGTGGGTGTTCAACATCAGATGCATCTGAAAACAAGAATGATCACTCTTACGTGCTGCAGCGTACATATACCCATGCCGAGTATACTTCTCAAACGACCAAGGAGTATTGCTACTTGTGCAGCGATAATCCTGAAAGCGAGCTAAACAGGTTCTTTGGACATAGGAATTTGGGTATTGTCAATGTTAACACGTTTGATGTTGTGGAGCTCGAAATAAATCGGTATGATCACAATGGTAATCAGATCCTGGAAGCTACAGGTGCAATGAGAATGGGACTTGTTGATATTGGTGGTATTTCGCTCGCTTGCAGAAGCAACCCAGACCGCAGCTTAGCGTCTGCCAGTTTTACGCATGAAGGCGAAGCAATCGACGGGCAAAAGATTTCAAGCTTTTTGTGCCAAGAGTGCCTTGATACTTTCACAGAACAGTATATACTCGAAGATGTGATTTCGCCGATTGCTATTGTTGATTTTTCCGATAGAACGCTCACTCCGCTTCAAAAAACACGCACAGGCTTTGCGCATGCTGACTACCTTGCGCATATCGATTTTGAAGAGGATGGTAGTATCGACATGTATTTCGTATACAGCCCTCCTCGTTTCCAAGAAGATTAATTTACTTGACAGAGGGCAGGCGCAATAAGCCTGCCTTCTGGTCGTCTAGTCCGTTTTTTTGTACAGTGAAAGCGATATATTGGATTAACCATACCAGAATGGGGGTTTATAAATTGAAGAAAGCGAAATACTCAATATCAATAGTCGCTACTGTACTAGCTTTGGTTTTCATCCTAAGTTCATGTACCGGCGAAGTCCCGCCTGTTATTGAGCAAGACAATCCAACGAGCTCCCCGAGTATAGAACAGCCTGTGGATATAGTCCCTCCTGCTTCATCTGATGCACCTGATTATGAGGACAGTAGCACCGAGGATGACCCGGCTGAAAGTACACCGCCAGATGAAACCGCACCTCCAATTGAGGAGCAGCCCATTGTCACTATTCCACCAGAAGACTCCTTTTTTGAGGTGCATTACATTGATGTTGAACAAGGCGATTGCTCGCTTATTATCTGCGACAATCATGCCATGCTGATTGATGGCGGAGAGGCATCAGAGTCAAGTAAAGTATATGCTTATTTGAAAGCACACGAGGTAAGCCATCTTGACTATATTGTAGCGACTCATGCTCACTCAGATCATATCGGGGGCTTGTCTGGCGCACTAAACTTTGCAACTGTTGGAACGGCTTACTGTCCAGTCACCTCCTATGACTCCAAGACATTCGATAGTTTTGCAAAGTATCTGGGAAAACAGGGCGTTGCAATTACATTGCCGGTAGCAGGAGAGATATTTGAGCTCGGAAGTGCTTCTGTCCAGATCTTGGGTCCACAGAAAAACTATGACGATCCTAACGATACATCCATTGTACTCAAGGTGACCTATGGTGAAACATCGTTCATATTTACTGGCGATGCCGAAAGAACTTCCGAAGCAGATATGCTAGAGGCCGGCTATGACCTTGGTGCAACGGTTCTGAAGGTTGGTCACCACGGTAGCAATACCAGCACCAGCTATCCATTCCTGCGCGAAGTTATGCCCGAGTACGCAGTTATCCAAGTTGGCAAAGATAACTCCTATGGACATCCAACAGAAGACACCTTGAGCAGACTCCGCGATGCCGGTGTAAAAGTCTATCGCAACGACCTTCAGGGTACGATAGTATGTACTAGCGACGGAAAGACGGTTGAGTTTGTTACGGATAAGAACGATACTATTCAAGCAAATCCGACCGAAACAGTTTCAGGCACTGATATTGGCATAGAGTATATTGGCAATAAGAACTCCAAAAAGTTTCATCTCCCCACATGTGCAAATCTTCCGGCCGAAAAAAATAGAGTATTCTTTGATACTCGGCAAGAGGCCGTGGATGCAGGTTTTTCGCCCTGCGGGAACTGTAAACCATAGAAAACCTGCTAAATTACCACGAAATCATATGAAATACGCTTGTGCTGAGCCCGGCTGATGTGTTACTATATTGATGAATTCATGCACGGAAGAGGTGTTTCTTATGAATAAAAACTTTGTTGAAAGCTGGATTGGCATAGAAGAGGCCTCACATCATCTCGGTGTCACGAAAGATACTATAAGAAATTGGATTAAAAAGACTAACATTCCTGCACACAAAATCGGCAAGTTGTGGAAATTTAAACGTTCGGAACTTGATGAATGGGTAAAGAGCGGTAAAAGCGCTATTGAATGATATTTTTATATAAAGAATACATCCGGAGGTTTACATGAATAAATATTATGCTATTTCACTCTTTTCCGGTGCGGGAGGGTTAGATCTTGGTGTGGAAGCAGCTGGCTTTACAACAATGCTTTGTACTGATATAGATGAGTTTAGTTGCAAAACTCTCAATTTAAATAAATCCAGACAGCACAGTAATTTCCTGCAGCACGCAACAATCGCGCAGCGCAACATCAAAGAATATTCTACGGAAGAAATTCTGAAGGATGCAGGACTCACCAGAGAGCAGGTCGACTTGGTCTATGGAGGGCCTCCGTGCCAAGCGTTTTCTGTGTTTGGAAAGCGCCAAGGCATAAATGATCCTCGCGGAACTCTTTTGTGGGACTACATTAGAGTAATTCGTGAAATACAGCCTCGGAGTTTTATTTTCGAGAATGTCGCCGGTATTCTGACTGTCGATGATGGGCGTGTGTTTGATACGCTGAAAGCCGCTCTTGAAACAAATGAGTCTGGTGAAAGATGCTATAATCTTTCCTACGCTCTGTTTAATACAGCGGCATACGGAATACCCCAGTATAGGCAGCGTGTCATAATCTACGGCGTGCGCTGTCACGAAGCTATTCCACTTCCTGCTGAAACGCATTATACACAGCCAGATGCACCTGTTCCGGGTCTGTTGCCGCCTGTTACTGTCGCCACAGCTTTCAGGGGCTTACCCGATGCACCTTCCGACACCTTGGCGAATCATGTTGGTCGTGCTCACGGTCCGGCTGTTATCGAAAGGTATAATAACATGGCATACGGTGAAAGGGATTCAAAAACGCGAATCAACCGCTTGGATCCGAACAAGCCGAGCTACACAATCGTTGTTGGATCTGATAAAGGAGGCGGAAAGGGCCATGTTCATCCTTTTTTGCCAAGAGAAGTAACACCCAGAGAGTCTGCCCGAATTCAAACCTTCCCGGATTTTTGGGAGTTTACTGGAACAAGCCGTCACCCGATACGGCAAGTCGGAAATGCTGTTCCCCCGCTTTTTGCAGGAGTGATCGCATCTAATTTACTCCGGCACGGCTTTGGAGAGGCCGATGCACCAAATTACGCAGAGTTGGTACACCGGTTGGGTTTGACTTATTTAGAATAATCATTCGTATAGGAGGTATTCAACATGGCCCTACCCAAAGAGCCTGTTGTGAAAAAGTTTTTCACAAATAAAATTGAAAGTACCCGCGACGATTGGTACGGCTATTTGGTTCAAATCGCTCGTATTTTCTATACCCTTGATGGCGAGGAGTATAATCGGGACGTTCTTATGAATAAGTTTTCTGCCATGAGTGGTAGAGATGCCACACAGGCGCAGAGGGATTCTTCGAACTTCCGCGATGAGTTCGGCGCTTATGGCACATATCTGGGAATCTATCATTTGGAGCAGCGAAACGGGAAATGGTGCATTTTTGTTTCAGATGCAGCAAAAAAATTTTTATGCTGTGAAAACCCTAACGCAGCCGCTTTCTGTAGAGCGCAATTATCGCTGTTCCAGTACCCCAATGGCGCGGGGTCAGGTATTTCCGCAAATGGTGGTCAGTCTGTGCAAGGAAATATTAAGGCGGACACATTGCGCGAAATCCAAAATGGGATCAGGCTGAACCCACTTCGTCTGATCTGCAAAATTGTGGTTGGCGAAGTAGAAATTAACAAGAAAAAATTCAGCGATATAGCCATTCCGTACACAGCAATTTTTTGTATGGTAAACGATAGCCGTATAAACCAGGACTATAACCCCTCTGTGGAATTAGTGGCATCCGTGTTCTCGGAATACAGTGCCGCTGGCGACAATGTGGAAATTAGTCTGGACGGGCTGACAAATTTTAAACGTAATTTTCATATTCTTGAAAAAACCGGATTGTTTACCAGGGATTCCAAGTTTGGGTTGCTTGTTGCACAAAGGAATTATGCCGCAGTGTATGACTGTATTAAAGTCATTGCAGATATGGACGTGTTCTTTGGCGGCTTTGAAGAATTATATGACTCCCCGAATGAAAATGGAGTGCGAGATGTCATTTCCAGTCCTAAGTGGGGGCAATATTATGATGCAGCAAGACTATCTTCTGATATACTGGCAGCTTTAGGCGTTGAAGAAGAGGACGCACCGATAAAATCATTTTTGTCAACAAACGACTTTTCTCCTGCTCATTCATCGCAGGAGCCAGACAATCAAGAAGGAGCGTTCAAAAAATGGTTGGCGACGCATACCAAAACCAACGGAACACCCTATTCTGAAAATACAAGAAATCAGTATATAAGTGCGCTTAAGGCTGTTTCTGGCTCATTTGCAGGAGCAATCGCCCCATACACCTCAATCTTTGAAATTACCCATGTAGCTACTTTTGACAGGGTGCTATCTGCAATAAAAGCCGATGAAGGATATGATGCATTTAATAAGGCGAGAGGCAATGGCTCCCTGTCGGCTGGTCTTGACCTGTACCGCCGCTTTTTAGTGGAAAAAGCATCCGCCGAGGATGTTGAATACCTTTCTCCCGCATGGTTCAGACTTGCTGCTGAAAAATATGCCCAAGTAGATACGGAGTCAAATGCTCTGTATCAGCAGTTCCAAAGTCTGTACGCCCCAGAACAACTACGCACACTCTCTGACGATGACCTGTTGGGGTATATTTTCCTGGGCGTAAACGATCACAGTCTGTGCAATGCATTAGAGTTCGATGCCCAATATACACAGTTTGGCAGCATCGCTGGTGGCACGGCATACAAATACAATTTGTTCTACAGCAGAAATGAAGAAACCTGGAAGACCTCCTTCGGTGAAGGTGGACAGCGTTCCGTGTCTCAAGAAGAGGCTCTTGAAATTGGCAAGCAAATTCGTGATGCGCTGGTAGCCGGTGCGGATGTTATCGCAAGCCATGAAACACTTGCAACGGTCAACGACTACAATGATCTACTGAATGCGCTGAACGCCGTCATTCCGCAGTATATTTCCAAAATGTGGTTTTTGAAGTATTACCACATGATGTTCCCTCATATCCTGCCCAACTTTTACAACGAAGCATGGCAGAAACACATTCTCTGCAATTTGAACATTGTTCCCTCTGATGCACAGTTTATCCGCATGGGACAGATCAACGCTTTTGTAAATGAGTGTGGTATCTCAAACATCGTCTTTTCAAAAATCATTTTTGATAACATAGGATCTCCGAAAACATTCTATCGAATTGGAACAGGCGACAATGGTGTCTACTTTAGCGAATGGCGACAGAATAACTACATTGCCATCGGTTGGAACGAATTAGGTGACCTCACTGCTGTATACCAAGAGGATGCTGATAGCAAAGCAATAATCACCGATGCGTTAAAGAGCCAGTGGAATTATGATAATAGGCTGGCCTCGCGTAAATATGGCGAAATTAACAGTTTCTATTCGGCTGTAGCCGATACCACATACGCAGTTGCTATGGCGGGGCAGAAGATTCTTGCTATAGGACTTGTGACTGGCGGTTATTTCTTTGATGAAGAAAAAGAATACGGCCACTGCCGACCTGTCCGCTGGCTCAAAGTTTTTGAGGAAGGAAAAACACTCCCTGTTGAGGGCGAAGGTAAGTTGACCACTTTCTATGAACTGAAAAACAGCGAAAATATATGCTACTTGTATTCTCTTCTGCATGGCCATGATAAAACTACTGATAAAGTCACAGAAGAAACCATTGTTGAGAAAATTCGCCCGATCAGCTTCACCACGGGTCTGGTCAGTGGACAACCCCGTAACCGCATTCTCTTTGGCGCCCCTGGCACTGGCAAGAGTTTTACTCTGAACCATGAAAAGGATCTGCTGCTTGCAGATGGTGGTGAGTACGAGCGCGTGACCTTCCACCCGGATTACTCCTATGCCAATTTTGTCGGTACATATAAGCCGGTGCCCTGCAAGGACAGCGATGGTAAGGATGCCATCACTTATTCTTATGTACCCGGTCCGTTTATGCGCACCTATGTGAAAGCCCTCCAGAACAGCAGAACTGATGCCCCCAAGCCTTTCCTGCTTGTGATCGAGGAAATCAATCGTGCCAATGTTGCTGCCGTGTTCGGTGATGTATTCCAGTTGCTTGACCGTGGCGATGACGAGGTCAGCGAATATCCGATCCAGGCGTCCGAGGACATCAAAAAGTATCTGGCAGGAGAACTTGGTGGCAATCCCGACGATTACGCTGAAATCCGCATCCCAGACAATATGTTCATCTGGGCCACCATGAACAGTGCTGACCAGGGCGTATTCCCGATGGATACTGCTTTTAAGCGCAGATGGGATTTCACCTATTTGGGCATCGATGATAGTGAAGCCGGAATCGTTGGCAAAAAGGTCATCCTCGGTCAAGGTGATTATCGCCGCATTGTGGAATGGAATGCGCTCCGCAAAGCCATCAACAATGAACTGCTCACTTACAAGGTGAACGAAGATAAGCTGATGGGCCCGTATTTCATTTCCAAGAAGAATCTGCCGGAGGATGAAATGATTGACCCTGCCGTATTCACGCGCATTTTTAAGAACAAGGTCATCATGTACCTGTTCGATGATGCCGCAAAACAGAAACGCATCGCTCTGTTCGGTGGCTGCGACGAAAAGGCAAAAAATCAGTATTCCAAGATTTGCAGAGAATTTGACACCAAGGGTGTATATATCTTCTGCGAGGCAATCAGCAGCCAGTTTATTGATAATGTCCCAGAGGATGATGGTGAATGATTTCAGTATTCTTACGAGAACAAAAACGCTATGCCCAGGAAGACCTGGTTAAAGAGTTCCGTTGTTCTGAGGAAAAGACTGTCCGCATTCTAAAGCGGCTGAAAGAATATGGCGTACTGAAAGCTGTAAAAGCAAATGATACCCAGAAGGATCTTACCGATTTGGTGGACGAAGACATCGAAATAGCTGACGTTGAGGTTGGCGAAAACGAATACCTGTATGTGATCACCTTTGTGGGCGTCATTACCATTGAGGGGCGTGTGCTGAAATGCTATCCCAAGTATCTGCTCGATGCCACGGCTCCGAAGGCCGAACTGAAACAGGTGCTGAAAGTACTGGAAAAATACAATTCAAAGGAACAGATTATTCGTATGTACAACGATACGAATGACAGTAGCGCATTCAATATGCTTGCTGTTATGCTGTTTCTCCTCCAGGACTATTTCGAATATGGTCCCTATACCAACACGCAGGATATTATCGAAACCAACGGGTCTGGTGATATCCTCTGGGATAAAACCATCAACGAAACATTCACCCTTCTCAGCAACAACCGACCGTATTATCCGGAACTGCTGACCGTAAGGCGTGTGAATGACGATTTTGATTTCTTTAAGCGCCTGCATGAGTGTATCCTCACTCACTGTACCACAGAGTTGAGGGATGCCGATTTGTTGGATTTGTTCGATATTATGGGTGTTGACATTTCCGATGAACAGATTGAGGATTTTGGTGACAAAGAATATGTCCTGGATCGCATCATCAAAGAACTCAACGTTCAGTTCAATACTCGCAAACAGCTCCTGCTGAAAACACTGTATGCGTATATCGCCAACCGTAGCGCACTGGACGATCTGGACTGCTTCAGTATGTTTGGCACGAATAGTTTCAACCTGGTATGGGAGAGAGTCTGTGCCGAAGTAATGGACAATCAATTACAGAAGCCCATTGGCAGTTTGCGGCTACCTGTACCATTGGCGGAGCAATATCGCGATTTGCGGCATAAGAAACTTATTGATTTGATTGATAAACCGCAGTGGTCTGGAACTGCGCCAAACGATGAGCGCTTTGTGAAGCAGGCCGAGGATACACTTATCCCAGATCTCGTCTCCATCGTGAATATCGATGGGGAGTACCAGTTTATCATTTTTGATGCCAAGTATTACAACATCCAATTGGAACACAACAAAAAACTGCGTGGTCAGCCTGGTGTTGAGTCCATCTCCAAGCAGTATCTGTACCAGTTGGCATATCAGCCTTTTGTGGAAACCCACAAAATCGGCATAGTAAGGAACTGTTTCCTTATGCCGACTGCTTCGACGGAAATAATCGAAAAAGGAACTGTGTCCCTTGATATGTTGAGTAAGTTGGGACTGCAGGATATTCAGGTGCGCCTTTTGCCTGCAGGAACAATGTACCGCCATTATATTGAAAATACAAAGATGGATATTCGTGCACTTAATCTGTAAAGGAGGTTTCTAAATGGCAGGGTGGTGGTGTAATGCCCTTTGAAATAGTCCGAAACGATATCGTAAATATGCAGGTGGACGCCATCGTCAACACTGCCAACCCTAAACCAATCATTGGCTATGGCTGTGATGCAGGCATTCACAAAAAAGCAGGCCCACAGCTTCTCCAGGCCAGAAAAAAGGTTGGAACTATCGGTGTTGGGGAGGTTGCCATCACTCCCGGATTCGACCTCGACGCTGAATATGTTCTACACGCAGTAGGCCCCATCTGGCTGGATGGCACACACAACGAAGAAATACTCCTCCGGCAGTGTTATGACAAAGCCTTATCCCTGGCATGGGAATACAAATGTGAATCCATTGCATTTCCTCTCCTGTCTGCCGGCAACCACGGTTTCCCCAAGACGCTTGCATTACAGATTGCAATTGCAGCTTTCAGTAGCTTCCTCATGGAACATGAAATGCAGATTTACCTGGTCGTGTTCAGCGACGATGCATTTTCCTTGTCTGAAAAGCTGTTCCACTCAGTAGCCAGCTACATAGACGAGAATTATATCCTGGACAAGAAAGTCGATGAATATGGAGTAGCTGATAAGCGTGATGTTCGGGAAGCGGAGCTGATGCAGATCCGGAGAGCTCTCGAGCGCCAGCGCAATCTTAGATACCAGCAGGAGCTGTCAGCAGACGAGGAATGCCTTGTCCAGTCTGTTTCTATGGGAGTGGATGATGATGCCTCTGCGTATGACCTGGCGGATCTGCTTGACGAAACCGACTCCGGTTTTTCTGAAACCCTGCTGCATCTGATTGACCGAACTGGAAAGAAGGATTCTGAAATCTACAAAAAGGCCAATGTGGATCGAAAGCTCTTTTCAAAGATTCGCAACAACAAGAACTACAAGCCGTCTAAATCCACCGCACTGGCCTTTGCTATCGCTCTGGAATTGGATTTGGATGAAACAAAAGATTTTATCGGGCGTGCTGGTTTTGCCCTTACTCACAGCAGTAAGTTCGATATCATCGTAGAGTACTTCATCAAGAAGCGAAACTTCAATGTTCATGAAATTAACCTCGCGCTCTTTGAGTTTGACCAGAGTTTGTTGGGTGCGTAAGGTATCGTAAAAATGTCGCCCAGTATGCGACCAAACCCTCCTTCGTGTTCGCTATACTAAGAGCGTAATCAAACGAAGGAGGGTTTTCTATTATGACAGAATTAGTATTTATCCTTGATCGGAGCGGCTCCATGGCTGGGCTGGAGCAGGATACCATTGGTGGCTTCAACTCTCTGATTGAGAAACAACGCAAAGAACCAGGAAACGCAGTGGTGTCTACCGTGCTTTTCGACACCGACAGCGAAGTAATCCACGATCGCCTTCCTCTGGATCGCGTCCCTCTCATGACCGACAAAGAATATTTTGTCCGTGGTTGTACGGCCCTGCTGGATGCAGTTGGTGGCGCAATCCACCACATTGGAAATATCCACAAGTATGCCCGAAAAGAAGATGTCCCCGAAAAGACCCTTTTCATCATCACGACTGACGGCATGGAAAATGCCAGTCGTCGATATGACTATGACCGTGTCCGTAAAATGATCGAGCGCCAAAAGGAACGCTATGGCTGGGAATTCATTTTCCTTGGCGCCAATATCGATGCGGCAGCTGAAGCAAAACGTTTTGGTATTGCACCGGAGCGTGCAGCGAATTATCATTGTGATAAGGCTGGAACTGCTTTGAACTATGAAGTGCTCAGCGATGTTGTGTGCTCTGTCCGCATGGGTGTGGATATCGATGAGGACTGGAAAAGCAGGATTGATGAAGACTTCAAAGGGAGGAAGAAATAATGTACGGCGCAATCCTCGGTGACATCATAGGGTCTCCATATGAGTTCGACCGTGGAAATAAAACCAAGGACTTCCCTTTGTTTTCTACGGAATCTGAATTCACGGATGATACGGTCATGACAATTGCCGTGGCAGAGGCCTTTATGGAAGCAATCTCTTGTGGCGCCGCCGAGCCAGAAATCAAGGAAATGCTTGTTGAGAAAATGCAGGAGTATGGGAAACGGTATCCCCATGCGGGATACGGCAGCCGGTTTTCCTGGTGGCTGAGTGACAATAATCCCGCACCCTATAACAGCTATGGCAATGGCTCCGCAATGCGAGTTTCTTCCGTGGCATGGCTATACAATGATATAATATCTGTGGTCAATGCCGCCAGGATCTCCGCAGAGGTAACACACAATCACCCTGAAGGTATCAAAGGAGCTCAGGCCACGGCTGCAGCGATTTTCCTGGCAAGGACCGGCGCGAACAAAGCAAAGATTAAGTCTTTCATCCAGAGCGAGTACGGATATGATTTAAGCAGGACTTGCGACCAGATCCGTCCTGCCTATAGGCATGTGGAAAGCTGCCAGAAAACTGTACCGGAAGCTATTACAGCTTTCCTCGAGGGTGAGAGCTTTGAAGACGTTATACGAACGGCGGTATCACTCGGTGGTGATTGCGACACACTTGCTGCCATTGCTGGCAGTATCGCCGAAGCATTCTATGGTGTTCCGGTACACTTAAAAGAAGAATGCCGAAATAGATTGACATCCGATCTTAGGGCTGTTTTGCTGAGATTTGACAACCATCTGAAGGAGGCGTGAAGATGGACGAATATATCATCCACATTAACCGCAGAGAACAGACAGAAACCGTCAAAAACATTGAGCTTGCAATCGATGCAATGTATGCCGCCGGCGATGACTTTGGTGATGAACACGTCATTGCAGTACTGGAAGCAATCAGAATAGCAATCAATAATGGCGATCAGGTTGTGATTCCTATCGAGATGCCACAGGAAGCCATTGACACAATCAACGCGCCTACCGTCCAGGTCGGCGACAATATTGAAGTCACAGATGACATGCGCTTCAAGATTCGCACGCTCCAACTAAAAAATGAAGAATTTGTCTATGTCGCATTCACGAGTCAGGAAGATGCTATGAAGGGCGAAGGGACTTCTACAATTACAGAGGGACTGGAGGTCTACCTTGAAAAGGCTCTTATGAACCCTGATATCGAAGGTATCATGTTTAACCCATGGGAGAAATCCTTTTTCTTGTCGAAAACCAATATCAGAGCAATCTTCAATGCAAATCTCCCTGCCGAGCCTGAGAATATCATGACGTTTCAGACTATGGACATTACCAAGGCCGAAGTTGATTGTATCGTTAACGCAGCCAACGAGAGCCTGCTCGGTGGTGGCGGTGTGGACGGTGCAATCCACCGCGCTGCTGGACCTAAGCTCCTTGAGGAGTGCAGAACACTCAATGGCTGTAAAACCGGTGAGGCGAAGATAACACGGGGCTACAAGCTGAAAGCCTCTCACATCATTCACACAGTCGGCCCAAGATACTCTGGCAAAGATAGAGATGCCGAGTTGCTCCGCAACTGCTATTGGAACTCCCTTGAAATTGCCAGGGTGAATGACCTGCACAGCATTGCGTTCCCGGCAATTTCCACCGGCGTTTTCGGATATCCACTGGAGGCGGCAACCGAAATCGCACTGAAAACCGTTTCTGATTGGCTGAAGATTAATCCATATTACGGCATGGCTGTTCTCTTTGTAGGTTTCAACGAACAGACAACCGAAATATATAAGTCTATCTGGGCCGAGAAGGAAGAAGCTTGGAATCAGCGCCCTGTTGTGCGCGAAAACAACGGAATGCTTGAAAAAGCAATTGCATTTGCTATGGAGGCACATATGGGGGCATCCAGAAAAGGAACAAACCGGCCCTATATCTTGCATCCATTAGAGACACTGCAAATTCTGGCATCCATGAATGCAGATACCAATCTAATGATTGCCGGTGTTTTGCACGACACACTGGAGGACACAGATGCCACTCTGCTGGATATCTATGACCGCTTTGGTGTTGATGTTGCAGCACTTGTAAATGGCCACACTGAAGACAAACGCAAGATCTGGTATGTGAGAAAGCTCACAACAGTCAGTGCATTACCCAGTGAAAATGTTCGACAGAAGGCTTTGGCCATGGCTGACAAGGTTGCCAACATGAGAAACATGCTCAGTGATTATAAACGGATTGGTGAGGAACTCTGGGACCGCTTCAATGCACCCAAGCACTTGCAGGCGTGGTATTACAGCAGGTTGAACGATGGCCTGTTTGAGATGCAAAACTATCCCGAAACAGCCGATGTATATTGGGAGATGACTGCTCTCTACAAAGACTTGTTCGTGGAATACTATGTTGACGAAAACAAAGGGGTTCTATATCAGATCAGCGCTGATGGAGAAAGCGTTGTGCTGAAGAAGGGCAAGCCTCAGTGGAACCCACTTGAAAGCAACGTGCCTAAAAAAGCCCGGTCTATCACCCGAAAAGAGGCTGAACGTATTGAGGATAACTGGGCTGAGCCGTTCTGGAATGTTCACGAGTCGGACCTTTCCGATGCAACCATAGAATTGTACCAAGCTGAAGCAAAGTGCCTATTTGTTGAGATCAAAGACGGAGCAGCAGTTTTCCGCGGTGAGTTCGATGTAACTACAGAGTCTGGTGTGCTTACTCGTGAAATCGCATACAGCATGGATTCTGATAACACCCATCGACTTTTGGTTCAGCTGCGGCTGAAGAATGGAACAAGAAATAAGCTCAGTACTATTTTCAAGAAGGAGTTTGGCTCCGATGACGGCGCCGAGAAATTCATAGCCTTCTGCAAAGAATACTCTATCGACTTCACACCTCTTCGAGTGTAACGCATAAATGAAAGGGCATCTCAGTTGAGATGCCCTTTTTCTTATCCTAATCATTACTCCTCGCCTCTGTCCGAGATGAGTATACTGACCTGGATATTCATTTCCTATCCTTGGTACACTATGAGATTCGCCGCTCAACAAACCACCGACCGATTACGTTTCCGGTAATTGAGGTGCTTCTCTCAAAAAACAGATACGTTGGTTTTCCATTGACCCAGATGGTATATCGATCTCCCTGACCTCCAGCCTTCATCGCCGCAGCCTGCCGAATATCGGTCACTTTATCAATTTCATAGTGCATACCATCTTCCCAAATAAGACTGGTGGGAATCATAATCCCATCAGCTCTGAAGTCGGCCTTAACCTGAACATAGACTTTTATACTTGGCACCTCTGCCATCTTGATTCATCTCCCAGAATAGATCCGCAACGCGGTCAAAATCATCGACTGGTGCTTCTCCATAATTCACATGGACACCATCTGTGGGCCAAGCGCATAAGAAAAACTGCCCTGTTGGTGCAAGCTCTGAAGTGAAATAGGCATCCTCGCAGCGATCACCACCGAAGCAGATATAGACAGCACGACACAGTGGCGACTGCTCCGGCTCAGGCATACCAATTCGCATAATCAAGACGGATTGATCCCGATTGATATACTCCCGATAGCTCGTAGAAAACTGCTCCGGAGAATAGGGACAGCGGTAGGTTGGGTTGGCTCTTTCTGCTTTTTTATAAAAGTCAATCATGGCCTGTCCCCTGCCTCTCAACAAAGAGGAAAGCAGTTGAGCTCGGCTTGTATGAAGAGCCTGCGGCAAAGCCTTATGTTCGAGGAAATACCTCGTCTCATATTCCAAAGCCATACTCAAGCCCCCTTCACAGCAAAGAATTCAGATAACGAAATGCCAAGGCCATCGCAGATCCGTTCAATCGTATCAAGCGAAAGCTGACCGCCGCGGCGCTCCGTTGTTTTTATTGTGGAATGCGGAACATTGCAGAGCAGAGCCAAGCCGCAAAGCGTGAGGTTTCTCTCAATCGCCAGTTCCTTTACCCGTTCAATTGTGTTCATCAATGAACCCCACCTTTCCTATTTTGTGGCACCTCCAATTCTACAAAAACAGTTGTCCAATAAAAGGTACATTTCGCACTTACAGAACACGACCCACGATCTGGAACCCGTTTTCAGGGCGAATCACCTTATCTGGATATTCCTTATTGTAAGAAATCATTACCGGCTGCATATGAACTGCTCCGTAGCTATCGGTGAATGCCTCGATTTCAGCTTCATCAGGGTATTGCTCTCCATAACGTTTCAGATATCCTTCTCCATCGTAAACAAAAACACCAACCTGCCCCACAGGGATAGTTTCGCACTGCTGAACCCAAACAATCTGACCGTCATGATACACAGGTTCCATACTATTACCAGATACTCGTACACCGAAGTCAGCACCATTGGGTACAGCATTCTCGGGAAAGCTTACCATCTCAAAATTGCCTTCATCCAGGAAAGCACCGGTACCGGCAGATACACGAAGATTGCTGACAGGCATATCAATGTATCGAATCTTATTGGTAGCCTTTGGCTGCGGCTTGTATTTTCCGGTAGCAATCAGATCATCACGATAGGCACGCACTTTCTCAATGCCAGCTTTATTGAGCAGTGGAGTGTGTTCTCCGCTAAAATATGAAAGGCCTTCAGCAATATCAAGCGCATGGCAAATTGCCAGGAGCTGATAGGCATTTGGTACAGTTTGGCCGTTTGTCCACTTACCGAGTGCCGAGTGGCTTACATCTACCCCGTAGGCCTTTAATACTTCACAGAAAGCCTTTTTGCTAAAACCATTATCATTGAGCGCCTGAGCGATGCGCTCACCGATGACATTATCTCTTCTTTCTGCATCCGCATTGTAGGAGGAAAAATTGCTCGTGCTAAAGGGAATAATATTAGATTTCTTGTCGTCCATAGGAATACCCTCCCTTTCTGTGTCTTGATTATATATGATGAAACACTCGCCTGTCAAGAAAAATAGCGCAATAGGCTACAAATGCGACATTGACATAGCGCAATAAGATATTTATGATATAAGCACAAGGCACAGCGAAGGAGGTAAGAGTGATGACAGCCGTCCGCACAATTTTGCATAGTGACCTCAATTGCTTCTATGCATCTGTCGAAATGATGTTAGATCCAGCATTGAGGGACAAGGCAGTGGCTGTCTGTGGCTCTACCGAAAATCGACACGGTATCGTCTTAGCTAAATCAGAAAAAGCGAAAAAGGCCGGTGTGAAAACCGGCATGGTGAACTGGGAAGCAAAGCAGCTCTGTCCGAACCTGATTGTCGTACCGCCTCAGTACGATCAGTACAAGAAGTATTCCGAGCTGACTAAGAACATCTATCGCCGCTATACCGACTTAGTTGAATGCTTCGGCATGGACGAGGCATGGTGCGATGTGACTGGTTGCCAGAAAACTGGTGTAGAGATCGCCGAAGAGATTCGAAGATCTGTGCGAGAAGAACTCGGGATGACCGTTAGCATCGGCGTATCATTCAACAAAATTTTTGCCAAACTCGGCAGTGATATGAAGAAACCTGATGCTGTGACGATTATTACCGAGGACGATTACAAAGAGAAGGTTTGGCCACTATCTGCATCTGAACTTCTCTATGTAGGTCCAGCAACATCACGAAAGCTTGCCAGCTACGGTATCCATACCATAGGCGAACTTGCCGCCACAGACACAGAGTTCCTTCGCCGTCTGCTCGGAGTTAACGGTCTCGCAATCTGGAGATATGCCGCAGGCCTTGATCATTCCAGGGTAATGCCGTTCGATTATGAAATACCGGCGCAAACCATTGGACATGGCATCACTTGTACGGCAGACCTCATTAATGAGGAAGAAGTCTGGCGTGTAATGCTGGAACTGGCGCAGGATCTTGGGCATCGACTCAGAGTCCATAAGCTGGCGGCGACCGGTGTCCAAATTGCGGTAAGAAATAATGAGCTGTCATACCGGCAATATCAAGCTCAGCTCCCATACTCCACTCAAAGTCCTCTCGATATTGCCTCTGCGGGACGTGAGCTCTTCCGCAAACGATATACGTGGTCGGTTCCAGTTCGAGCTGTGACGATCCGAGCAATCAACCTCATCCCCCAAGACAGACCTATGCAGGCCAGTCTGTACTACGACTTAGACAAAATCATCCGGAGAGAAAGGCTGGATGACACCGTTGAGGAGCTTAGGCGCCGCTTTGGAAAGAAAGCAATCTACCCAGCAGCATGCATGGGCGATCTGAAGATGCCCGATAGCGGGGTGCATGAGGTAACTATGCCATCGATTATGTATCAGTGATAGGAGGAATGAGCCTTGTCTAATGTCATGTATGATGTAATAAGCATTGAAGATAATGTTGAGGAATATATCAGACTGCCAATCGCCAAGGGTTGTCGTGCGGCAGGAAAGTCCTTTGCACTCAAAGTTACTTCATGTAGACATTTTCGGCGCTTTGGTATACGAGATGGGGCACTTATAGTCTTCGATATGGACCGGCCATTCGAAGAGGGGAAGGTTTCTTGCTTCGTAGATATGTCGAAGGAAAAGCCTAAGTTCCGCCTGTCTACCACCTTTTTGGAGGGCTATGAATACGCAGGGAGCCTAGCGAGGTGTCTGAATTACTACAACTAACCAAAGGAGCTGAAAGAGTATGGAACCTCAGTTTCACAAGGTAGTAGTAAAGGTGCTGGTCAGCATTGCTACCGACAGAACGAAGACACCCCTTGCCATGACCTTTGAAGACGGGAAGGAATATGTAATTGACCGTGTTCGTGGTAGACAAAAAGCTGCAGCCACAAAAGTGGGAGGAACCGGTATTCGATATACCATCATAGTTGGAGGATGCCAAACATACCTCTTCGAAGACGAGGATGAATGGTTTGTTGAAGCGAAAAACCTCCATGTATGAGTCGCGGAGGAGGAATCCCCATTGAAATATTTATCCCGCAATGACTTGGAAGCCATAGGAAATCGAGTCATTACCGCTTATAGTAAGCTACCAGAGGTGGCAACGGAGCAAGTCACCCGAATAGATATTGACTATCTCGTTGGTGCTTTGCTCGGACTACAAATTGATTATCAGCATTTGTCCAGAAGCAGGACGTGCCTGGGTGCTACCGCTTATGATGAAATCGGCATTGAAGTCTTTCCTGATGATGCAGAAGAGGAAGTGACCTTCTATATGCTGGACGGAAAGACTCTGCTGGTGGAGAGCGACCTTATGCTCGAAGGCGCATGTGTCGGACGGCGAAACTTCACGGTGGCCCATGAGTGCTGCCACCATATCCTACGGATGCTATTCCCGCAGAGCTATGGCGTTGGCGCCAAAAATCGGAAAGTGCACTATTTTAGAAGCGGCAAAACAAGCGACGGGGATTGGGAAGAATGGCAGGTAGATGTGCTGGCCTCTGTACTTCTGTTGCCTGCTAATTGTGTAAAACAGAATATGAAGACCTTTGGCTTAGGTCAGGAAATGCGTCTGCTTAATCGAGTATTTGCACCCACGGATTATGCTCGGTTCGAAGAGATGGCAACATACATGGGTGTCTCAAAAACTGCACTGGCTATTCGAATGCAGCGCTTGGGACTACTTAAAAGAAGCGACCTCGGCGATCCCTATGCCCTGGTCAGAATTGAAAATACGGAGGGAGATTCATTATGGCAGAACAGCAAATTCGTGTCGTAATAAAGTGTCCGAAATGCGACTGGCGGATTCTTGATAAAGTAACCCCTACAAGCGGTATCATAGAGATCAAGTGTCCGAAATGCCGCAACATCGTTCCAATAGACCTCAGCAACCGAATCACACATCCTAGACGGATTTACTACCGAATCGCTTGCAGAGTGTAAGAGAAAAATCCAAGAAAACAGAATAAAGGAGCTGAATGCACCGCGCCACGGGTCCTTAGACTGAGTCTATGAGTCACCAAATTGCCGGGCATTGAGATGAACAGGCAACCGAAAGGGACACCTCTCATTCTCAATGCCCGGCTTTTTTATTGCTGTTACCACCGAAACGGAGGTAACTATGCAGTCCGCTCACTGGGAACCGTATCTCGCTAAATACCCGTGATCTCCGGATTTGATTCCCCCCAATCAAATCCACACAAAAAGGAGATCACATAAATGGAGAAACAGTATTTTGTTTGGAAAGACCCCAATTGTAATGGAATTAACCCCGAATGGATTCAGCTAACACCCAAGCAGTTTTTACAGCTGGTGAACGACCCAAAGAATAGCCATCGCTTCTTCGCGAAGCTGACCGATGGTGGCTGTGAGGAAGCTGGTGTCCTCGTAATGGAGGCAACTGAAAGTGTTTACAGAGAATGTGAGCAGGCCCGACTGCGAGAAAAATACCTGCGCCATCTCGATCGAGAGTACCAAGACTCTGTTGTTTCGCTGAATGCACCTGTTCCAGACAACGAAGAACTGCTATTTGAAGAAATCGTCGGAGATCCCAAAGTAAATACGGAAGCAAAGGCACTTCACTGCGTGGATCTTGTGAAACTGAAAGCGGCGCTCGACAAGCTGACCCCTGAGGAGCTGGAGATCATCAATGCTCTGTTTCTGGAGAACCACAATAAGCGCGGAGAGCGTGCAGTTGCTAAGGAATTAGGGATCCCGCAAAGAACGCTGAATGATCGAAAAAAGAAAATTTTGAAAAAACTCTAAGTATTTTCCGCTCAAATCGAAAAATTTTCCCTAACTAAGAGAGTAGAGGGGAAAACCCTCGGTTGCACTTTGAAAAGTCCATATACATTCACTAAGTACGTGAAGTCTGGTGTGTGAGAACACAAGCCACTGCCGCAGGTACGCCAGGACTCCCAAAAGGGACGAGCGATAACACCGGTTGCGAATGTCGGGTTGCCCCCGGCAAGGCCATGACAGCCAGATACTTTAAAGCTACTCCCGTCTTGAACGCGTCACAGCATTGGGCGGCTCTGTCAGAACGACAGTTGGGGTGTGAATCCCGTGAGGCAGATCAGCAGTCTGCCGCTTAGTGATTTCCCAAACATTCGGGGCGTCGTGGACAAATGGAATGTAAATACACCAAAACGATCATGTGGAGGTGTCTGCGTACTGCTCAGGCACCTCCACTTTTCTCTTTTCTGAGCTGACGAAAGCCCTTGATTGTCGAGAGTTTTCATCAACTCAGAGAACAACAATTACAAGGAGGACAATGCAATGATTAGCAAACACACTTTCTCTGAAGTTCTGGATACATTACGAGAACGATACATTGCTGGAGCTTTCCCCGGCATTAGCAGCTCGCTCAGAGGTACTCTGGCAGACCCAGAGGATGCGATCATTACCATTTTGAGCGAATGTATGGGCGATGAAGAAGACGTCATCTATGACTGGGTTCATTGCCTGTTCATCTCTGATGAGTGCGAAGTTCCCGAACTTGAAATCTGCAGTAAGCGAGGTTTCACTCGAAACGTGCGTATCGAGGACGCTGGAGATTTGTACGATTACCTGATGATCACAAACAATCCGAGTCATCTGGCAGAGCTCGGCCTGGATGAGTACTTTTATGAACTTTGTAGCAACGACGGAGGTGATTCCCAGTGAAGCATATCTCTGCAATCACCATCTACAACAATGAAGGTATGCACTACGATACGCAGCGTCGGTACATGATTAAGATGCGACCCCATGGCGCGGTAATTGAGTATCAGGATCTGATGAAAACGGATATGTGCGAAGTATCTGCATTCTGCTCAGACTTCAGAGATATTGAAACCTTCCTGCTTGCGCAGCTAAGCGGAAACCTTGGCAAAAGTGCCACTTATGACAAGCTGTTTCTTACACCGAAGGAGTATGAGCGTTGGCGCCGGTCCACTACTTTTACAGACTACGATGTTGCCTGGTGCATAACTGTTGAGTTTCTTGATGGTAAGATCGCAGCGTATGTGAGCATCGAAAGCCAACCTTCGCCCACAGAATTGGATCAGCTGGAACTTCTGGTAAAAGAAGCGCTGGGGCTGATTTAACCATCAGATAGAGAAAGGAATAAGCATGAAGAAGTATTTGAGATCTGCCACCATGTGCTTGGTGGCTTTTATTATGGCTTTACAGTTTGGTGTCAGTGCTATGGCAGCAGACATCGGTTACTCCGATGTAGCCACTGACTCTCCTTGGTATGATGGCATCACCTATGTGACAGAGCTTAGTATCAGCAATGGGACCGGCAACAATCGCTTTTCTCCCAACGCTCCGATCACCGTCCGCCAGTGGGCTGTAATGTTGTGCCGTGCATACAACGAGGCCGAAGCGCTCGAAAAAGATAAGGCCGAGTTTGGCACATACTGCTCCACCCAGGCATATTGGAACGGGTGGATTCCGATGGAAGCCGTAATCGCTCCCGACACGCAGATGTGCCGAGGCGCGTTATATCAGAGTGCATTTGCTGTGGTTGATCTTCCTGTCTACAACTACGAGCTGTACCCCGATGGTGTTTTCCTCAATAGTCACGAGAACAGCGTCCGCGTGGCCACGGAGCTTGGCATCTGCGAGGCAGGAACGCCTGCTTCGGAAATTGCGACTCGCGGCGAGGCAGCGGACCTGCTGTACAAAATCATGACCCAGGAATACGAAGTGATTGAACCGCCTGTCGTTAATGAATATCCAATCGAGAATACATACGACGTCAACCTCTCGCCCTATCTGGAGGCACTGGCCGAAGTACCCGATCCGATCATGAAGTCTTTCAAAGATCGCGGGTGGCACTATGCAGTTGACTTCGACTATCTGGCAGACTTGGGCAACGAACGAGGGATGACATGCATCGGAGCCTGTGACTATGGCGAAAAACACATTTACGTTTCCGAAGCATCTGCCACACTTCATGAGTTTGGCCACTATTTGGACTGGGTGCTAGGCTGGGTGTCCCGCAATTCATCTTTCTACACAGCAGAGTCTGCAGCGGCAGGAGAGTTTATGCGTGACTATGCACTTTCAACTGCGCAGGAATACTATGCAGACTACTTTGTCTATTGGCTCCGCTACCATGAGGTTGATTGGCGGGTTGAACAGATGAAGAAGCTTACGCCGACAACTT
>JBJDYH010000140.1:0-3221 GCA_051867135.1 Faecousia sp.
TCGGCGGTTTATCCATTGACCTGGAGCGACACCAGGTCAGTCTGGACGGAGAAAATCTTCATGTCACCCCGATGGAGTACAATCTTTTGTCGCTGTTCTTCAAAAATATCGGAAAGGTATTGACAACGCAGTATATTATCAACGAGATCTACGGCCCCGGATACGGCAACGACACCCAGGCTCTTCGAGCCTTGATGGCTGCGCTCCGGCGTAAAATCGAGAAGTCGCCGGCAAAACCACGCTACATTTTAACCGAGATTGGTGTCGGCTATCGGCTGGTAGACGAATAAATAGTCCAATCCATCAGCCGCTGTATGCTTTACAGAAAGGAATCAGGATTTATTAGAGGAGAATCGTTATGGAAAATGTAGTTTGGTTCATCATTATGGTGCCTTGCAGCGCTGTATTTACGTTCATTGGCATCTATGCATGGAAAAGAAAAAAGCCTATGTGGTTTTGGGCTGGTTCAACCGTAAGAGAAACGGAAATTACTGATATTCCTGCCTATAACCGTGCTAACGGACAAATGTGGATCGTTTTTTCATTGCCGTTATGGTCGTCTACATTTCTCGCATTATGGAATGAAGTGATCGCTCTCATTTTGATTGCTGCGGATTGTATAATTGGCCTGCCTGTTCTTATGGTTGTGTATAAACGGATCTACGCAAAATATAAAGCATAAAAATTCCAGTTTTTGAGCGAACAAATCGGTATTTAGGTTATCGGCTTTAGTAAGCAACTACAAATTTTATCCAAGTGTTCAGAAAATACTGTCATTGCGAGCCAGTTCACAAACTGGCGTGGCAATCCGTTCCCCCTGTACAGACCGATTTCTTGGAAGTACTCAGAAACTTGCAGCGTTTGGAATACGGATTGCCACGTCGCTTCGCTCCTCGCAATGACAGACGGGACGGAAACCCGTCGTAAAAATCCGTGTGCTTACTAAAACCGATAGTCATAATCGGTATTTACCGAATAGATAACTTTCATAATATAAAGAGGGGTTAACAAATGCGCTATTTTGTAATGAATGAGTCCGATGTTGAAGAAATAGCCAGGCTCTATATGGACTACTACAACAATCACGAGGACGGATGCTGGCAATACGAAAAGGCGTGCAGAAGAATTCACCAAATGGTTACAATAGAGGACTCGCTTTGCTTGATCCAAAAGAATGACGAATCCAATACAACCGGATTTGTGATTGGATATTTCAAAGAATATGATGATATATCTGTTTATTACCTTGAGGAAATTGTTATATTTGCAGATTATCAAAACAAAGGATATGGGAAACAGTTACTCAATGAAATTGAGAAACGTGCATTGGAATATGGAGCCAAACATATCGAACTAACCAGTGTTAATGATGAGAAACATATGCATTTCTATAAGGGGTTTGGGATGTATGAAGCCACCAATCTGAAGATTATGGGAAAGCATTATGAATAATGAAAGGGAAGCTCGTTTGCAGGAGGGCATACAATGACAGAAAAAGAGATGTGGCGCAGATTTTGCGCAGAAGCTGACCTTGATCCGAAAACACCCTATGAAGCATGGGCGTTCTGTGGGGGTGGTCCCTTCGCCGATGAATTGGCGGCGCTTGTTTTGGCCGGGACGAAAACGGCGACGGCCAGCGCATTTGTTGCATATGAGACAGAGGGCGAGCCGCTGCCGGAACCGGGTTGTTACAGCGTCATTCTGTATGAGGATGGTTCAGCCGCCGGAGTAATCCGGGACACAAAAGTGTCCTTCGTCCCATTCAATGAGGTGTCGGCGGAACATGCTTATAAAGAGGGAGAAGGCACCAGAACCCTTGCAGAGTGGCGGGAAATCCACAAGCGGGCATTTACGCCGGATTATCATGCTGTTGGCAAAGAGTTTGATGAATGCGGGATATGCGTACTGGAAGAGTTTGAACTGCTTTACCCGGAAATCAAAAATACGGGAACGAACAAATGAAACCACTCTGCAAATCACATAGGATTTATGGAGGAAAACATCATGGACATAAATCGCGCCCAAGCTTTTATTTACCAGAATGCCAGGCCCTTGGATTTGGCAAGATGGCAGTATTTATTTGAAAACGGAAGCCGGGAAAGTGTTTTGAAGGCGCTTGCTGTCTATCAAAACGCTGACGGCGGCTTTGGACATGGGTTGGAGGCAGATTGCTGGAATCCGGAATCCTCCCCCATTCAGACATGGGCGGCAACGGAAATCCTCCGTGAAGTCCATATGAACGAAAAGACGCATCCAATGATTCAGGGCATCCTTCGCTATTTGGAAACAACAGAGGATTTTGATGGGCACAGCTGGGCCAATACAATTCCTTCCAATGACCGCTATCCCCATGCGCCATGGTGGAGCTATACGCCGGCAGAGGAGATCAACTATAATCCGACGGCCTCCCTGATTGGCTTTGTTCTCTGATACGCAAGCCCGGAAAGCAGCCTGTACCCCACGGCTGAACGCCTTCTGAAAGAAGCATACGCTTATTTCAAAGAAAACTGCCCGATGGAATCCATGCACACGGTTTCCTGCTTTGTGGAGCTGTTTGAGGATTTATCCGCCTGCGGTTTTTCGGAAATTGATCTGAACGAATTTGAAAAGCTGCTGCAAGTACAGATACAGCACATTCTGACAAAGGATACCTCCGTATGGGCAACGGAGTATGTATGCAAGCCGTCGCTGTTCATCCATTCCCGAAACAGCCGCTTTTATGCAGAAAACAAGGAGCTTTGCGATTTTGAGTGCAGCTTTCTTTCTGAAACGCAGAAACCGGATGGATCATGGGCTGTTACATGGGACTGGGGTCGGGACCCGGAGCAATGGCATATCAGTAAGAACTGGTGGAAAGCGGACTTGATCCTGAAAAACAGGAAGTTCTATCATAGTATGATGGGGTGACGGTAGATATATGGAAATCAAAATGCTGGACGCAGAAAGCTATGCCGGGCAAAGATTTACCGCCCGTTATCAAACAAACGGCTACTATGATATTTCCGCAACAGAATCCGGCTTTCAAATCGAATACAAGGCCTTTGAAGCTCCGGTCAACAAGTCTTTTGAGGATGTGTTTTTCGGGCAGTGGCTGGATGACCCCATAGCCTATGGCGCGTTTGAGAATGAGCAGTTACTCGGTTATGTGGAAGGATTTCTGGAAACCTGGAATAACCGTTACCGGATCAGTAATATCTGTATCTTTGACGATGCAGACCGCC
>JBJDYH010000141.1:0-14519 GCA_051867135.1 Faecousia sp.
CATCTCAAAAAATCCAGTATTTTCAATGGGTTTTTGAGTTTTACAAGAGACTAATAGATATCATAAGGAGGGGAGTCCATGCCCAGATGTGTAGTTGTGGCAGATGACCTGACCGGTGCAAATGCAACAGGTGTTCTGCTGAAAAAGAATGGATTTGACACCATCACTCTTTTGCGTTCCGCCATGGAAAGGGCGGCATCGTTGTCCGACTGTGATTGCCTTGTGCTTCCTACGGACAGCCGGGCTATCCCGGCGGATGAGGCTTACCAGCGGGTCAGGCAGGCGTTAGACCTTTTGGCTTCCCCCAATGTGCTGCACTATGCCAAGCGCGTGGACAGCACTCTGCGGGGCAATCTGGGAAGCGAGACCGATGCGTTCCTCGATGCTTTGGGGCCGGAGTATTTGGCTGTGTGCGTTCCCTGCTTCCCCTCCTCGGGGCGGATGCTGGTGGGCAGCCATCTGCTGGTAAACGGAAGACCCCTGCGGAAAACCGAGGCTGCCAGCGACCCCAAGTGTCCCATACATACCACCGATGCTTTGGCGCTGTTCCAAAAACAGACGAAATATCCGGTTGCCGCCATCCATCTGGACGATGTCCACGACGGGTCGGAGCATCTAAGCGGCGTTATAGAAGAAGCCCGGCGCAGCGGCGCGCGGATTCTGCTGGTGGACAGCATGACAACGGAGGATATGGAAACCGTAGCGGATGCCATCATGATGGCCAAAATCCCTGTGATTTCCGTAGACCCCGGCCCGTTTACCGCCATTATGGGCAAGCGCTTGCTGCCTGAGCGCAAGGAATCCTCCGCCGGAAAGATTTTCTGCGCCATCGGTTCCGTCAACGGTGTAGCTGCCGTTCAGGCGCGGAATCTGCTTGCCAAAATGCCTGTAACCGCGGTATATATGGATACCGCCCGTATTTTGGAAAGCGACGAAAGCCGCGGCGAGGAAATCCGGCGGCTTACCCGGGAGCTTCTGGCCCGCCGGGAAGAGACGGATATTCTGGCGGTCATCGGCTGCGGGATTGATCCCCAGCGCCGGGTTCCCTTTGAGCCATATATGGAAAAGCGGGGGCTGGACGCGGAGGGCTTGTCCGAGCTGATCAATACCGCTTTCGCGGAGGTGACGCTGGGGGTTATCTCGGCTTATCCCGAAATCTCCGGCATTTACTCCACCGGCGGCGATATTACCGCGGCTATCCACAACGCGGCGGGTACTGTGGGTCTTCGCCTCTTTGAGGAGGTAGTTCCCTTGGCGGGCTACGGCATTGCCATGGGCGGCAGCCTTGCCGGAAAGGCCTTTATCAGCAAGGGCGGCATGGTTGGCGACGAAAATGCCATGGTGACCTGTGTAACCTATCTTCAGCAGCATACAAGCTGATATTTAGAATGGAGGAATAGTCATGAATCCACTAATTGCGATCCCCATGGGCGATCCTGCGGGTATCGGCCCGGAAATTGTCATTAAAACTCTGGCGGATGAAACCACCCAAAATACTGCCCGCTGCATTGTTGTGGGCAGCCGGAAGGTTCTGGAGTATGCTATGGGCTACCCCAATATGCCCCGGCTGGAGGTAAAGGTGGTGGAAGACCCCGGCGAGGGCGACTACCGTCAGGGTGTGCTGAACCTGATCGACATCGACAATGTGGATATGGATCAGTTCCAGGTTGGTAAGGTCAGCGGAATGTGCGGTCAGGCTGCCTACCAGTATATTGAAAAGAGTGTGGATCTTGCCAACCGCCGGGTGGTGGACGCGGTAGCCACTACCCCCATCAATAAGGAATCTTTGAAGGCCGGCGGTGTCAACTTCATTGGCCATACGGAGATTTTCAGCGCTCTGACGGGCACCCATGACCCTCTGACATTGTTTGAAGTGCGCAACCTTCGTGTGTTCTTCCTGTCTCGTCATGTCTCTCTGCGGAAAGCCTGCGACATGGTTACCAAAGACCGGATTATCGACTATGTTATCCGTTGCACCGAAGCCCTGCGCCGTCTGGGCATTACCGAGGGCACCATGGCCATTGCGGGCCTGAACCCCCACAGCGGTGAGCACGGACTGTTTGGCGATGAGGAAGTACGGGAAGTATTCCCCGCCGTGGAGGAACTGACCAAAATGGGCTACCGGGTGGCCGGCCCCATCGGCGCGGACTCCGTGTTCTCTCAGGCACTCCACGGAAAATACAACAGCGTCCTCAGCCTCTACCACGATCAGGGCCATATCGCCACCAAGACCCTGGATTTCGAGCGCACCATTTCCATTACTGCCGGCATGCCCATTCTGCGCACCTCCGTTGACCACGGAACTGCCTTTGACATTGCCGGCAAGGGCATTGCCAGCCCCATCAGCATGATGGAAGCCGTGCGCCTTGCGGTCAAATACGCCCCGGCGTTTCTTCAGAAGTGAAGCGAGATTGGGAGGTCCGCTGTCACAACCGTCCCAAACATTTCTATGATACTAGAGAGGAGTTGTATTTATGGATTCCGGAGCTCAAATGTTAATTGCACTGTTTATCGGCATTGTTCTATTGATCCTTCTGATTCTTAAAACCAAAGTACACCCGTTCCTCGGCTTAATCATTGCGGCAGTTGTCATTGGCCTGATCGGCGGTATGGAACCGACACAGATTCCCAAGTCCATTACCAGCGGTTTTGGCGGAACCCTTGGCAGCATCGGCATCATCATAGGCTTCGGCGTTATGATGGGCCAAATCTTCGATAAGACCGGCGCCGCCGAGCGCATGGCGCTCTTCTTCATTAAGATATTCGGCAAGAAGCGTGAGCATTGGGCTATGGCGCTTACCGGCTTTATCGTATCCATCCCCATTTTCTGCGACTCCGGCTTCGTTGTGGTTAGCCCCATCGCAAAGGCTATCTCCAAGAAGACCCGCCGCTCCATCGTTGCCATCGCCGGCCCTCTGGCTGTTGGCCTCGTAATTACCCACTCCCTGATTCCCCCCACTCCCGGCCCTCTGGGCGTTGCGGGCACCTTCGGCGTAGATGTGGGCACCTTCATCCTGTGGGGCATTGTCATTGCCCTGCCTATGACCATCGTGGCTACCCTGTACTCCCAGTGGCTGGGCAAGAAGATCTATCAGCTTCCCGCCGATAACGAAGAAGGCTGGGAACGCCCCGAGAAGATCGAGGAAGCAGAAGGCGTTGACCTCATGACTCCTTCCCGTCCCCTTCCCTCCGCTTTCGAGAGCTTCCTGCCTCTGCTGGCTCCCATTGTGCTGATCCTTCTGAACAACATTTTCTCCGCTGTTGGCATTTCCGGCACCGTTATCGGAAAGATCATCACCTTCCTGGGCACTCCCATTATCGCTGTTGGTATCGGCCTGCTGCTGGCTATCTTTGTGCTGGGCAGAAAGCTGGACCGCAAGACCGCCCTTTCCGAGATGGAAGCCGGTATCAAGTCTGCCGGTATCATCATTCTGGTTACCGGTGGCGGCGGCGCTCTGGGTCAGATTTTGAAGGACAGCGGCACCGGCAACTATGTTGCAGAGCTGCTGGCTAAGACCCCCATCCCCATCATCGTTCTTCCCTTCGTCGTTGCTACTCTGGTTCGCTTCATTCAGGGTTCCGGCACCGTTGCCATGGTTACCGCTGCCGGTATCTGTGCTCCCATCCTGCAGGCTGCCGGTGCCAACATGATGCTGGGCGCTTTCGCCGCCTGTATCGGCTCCCTGTTCTTCAGCTACTTCAACGACAGCTACTTCTGGGTTGTGAACAACCTGATGGGCATTAAGGACACCAAGGAGCAGATCCGCAACTGGTCGATTACATCCACCATTGCATGGGGTGTGGGCTTTGTGGAGCTTCTCATTCTGAGCATTTTCCTGTAAACGAATTTTGCGTTTTGAACGAATTTACGGTACTAAGACCTCCCGTCTCATCCTGATGGAAAAACATCGGTAAATGGGAACATCCAGAGCATTTTTGCTCTGGATGTTCTTTTTTGCAATCCGTGGGGACGGCGCAACGGCTCGTCCCCATAGCAGACAATACGGCCTTTGCTTTGAGCCAAATGCATAAAAACGGAAAAGAAAATTTGGAACAAAAGAGAATTGCCAAGCATTGCCAAAAGCGATACAATATATAGGTAAAACTGCCTCTTTATGAGGATAGAAGGGATGGATACTTATGAAGAAGACTTGGCAGCGCCTTGGCAGCCTTTTGGTAGTGCTGGCTATGCTGCTGGCCTGTGTACCCGGAGTGCTTGCGGCGGATGATGTTACCTATACCGTAGCCGGTGATGCCGATCTGTGCGGCGCAGCCTGGAATCCTGCCGCCAATGCAATGACCGAAACCTCCGAAGGCATTTGGCAGATCACCTTTACCAATGTTCCTGCGGGAACCTATGAGTTTAAGGTTACCGACGGCTCTTGGGATAACTGCTGGGGCGTAAGCGGCAGTGACCGGAACTATTCTGTTACGTTGGAAACTGCCAGAGATGTAACCATCACCTTCAACGCCGCCACCAAGGAGATCACGACTGACGCAGACCCGGCAGGCGGCGAAACCACCGATGTTACCTATACCGTAGCCGGTGAAGCCGGTCTGTGCGGTGCTGCCTGGGATCCTTCCCAGAATGCCATGACTGAGACCTCCACCGGCATTTGGGAGATCACCTTTACCAACATTGCTGCGGGAACCTACAAGTTCAAGGTTACTGACGGAACATGGAACAACTCCTGGGGCACAAACGGCGGCGACTATAATGTGGGCGTGGCTGTTCTGAGCAATGTTACCATTACCTTCAACGCCGAAACCAAGGAAATTACCACTTCTTTGGAGCCTTTGACCGATGAGGAGCCTACTGCCTATACCGTTAAGGCGCATTTCCTGCCGGAGGAAGGCTGGGGCAGCCCCATCAACGCTTGGGTATGGATGAACGAAGGTGACAGCATCCCCGGCTTTGAGGACTACCACATGAGCTGGCCCGGCAAGGCGATTTCTGCCAACGCCGAGCATGAGCTCTGGTACGACCTGACCATTACCACCTATAACGCCGACGGCTTCAAGCTCATTTTCAACGATGGCTCCAACCAGACCTTGAACCTCTTCACCGGCACCCTTACCGGGGATGTAGAGCTGTGGTTCATCGGCAATCAGCGCTATGCCTATGCTCCCGAGGAATGGAGCGGCGCGGCTGTCTATACTTACAGCATCTATTTTCACAAGCAAGACCACTGGGCTACTGTGAGTGCCTATGCCTGGGTAGATAGCGACCAGATTCTGGGCGATTGGCCCGGTACCGTGGCTACCCCTGCCAAAGGCAACGATGGATGGTATCATGTATCCTTTGCCACCGGCTATCCTGAGGTAAATGCAATTTTCAACAACAACGGCGCAGGCAACCAAACCGGCGATCTTTCCGTAGCGATTCCGGAGGGGGAGCGCAGTGTGGAAGCGTGGATTGAGGATTTCAATGTTTCCTACACCGCCCCCGAGGGCTGGAATGCGGTGCGTCCCGGCAATACCGTGAAAATCCACTTTATGCCTCCCTATACAAGCTGGGGCAACAGGATTTACGCATGGATTTGGAACGGCGGCGGCGACCTGCCCGGCTATGAAGAGTACCACAAGTATTGGCCCGGCAAGCAGGTAGAAGAAGACCACGAAAATCCCGGCTGGTACTATCTGGAAGTTACCACCGAGCTGTCCGACTTCAACTTTATTTTCAGCGGCAAGCTCCAGACCAAGGATTTGTATCTCAACAACATTACCGGCGATATGGAGATTTGGGTATACGGCAACGATATCTATGACTATAAACCCGATGTGCTCCCGGCTACCGGCGATAACTTCAATCTGGTTCTGTACGGTGGCCTGATGGTAGTCAGCCTGATTGCCATTGGCGTGGTAGTGCTGGTGATCAAGAAAAAGTCCAAATAATCCACAGCTTAGAGGCTGTTAAAAAATCCCGGAACGCTTGCGCATTCCGGGATTTTTTATGAAAACCGTAGGGGCGGGTCTTGACCCGCCCGGCTCCCACTCTGGGGGAGCTGTCAGCTATGCTGACTGAGAGGGCAACCGCACCTCGTTTTCTGCGGTGGTGGTTTTTCGGTTTCGGGCCGGTCAAGACCGGCCCCTACAAAGGTGCGGTTATGCGCCAGTCTCTTGTAGGGGCGGGTCTTGACCCGCCCGCTGCTCTTGCGGGTCTGGGGAATGCATTCATGCATTCCGCTTTTTTACTTGCTTTTTTCGAGAAAATGGCGTATGCTATAGCATATTACAAAGAACTAAGGGGGCAAAACCCATGAATATTTCCCAATTAAAAAGCGATGCCCTGCGCTGTATGCGCGCGGCAGGGAAGAAGCCCTATCAGCTTACCTTCCTCAGCGTTGCCGTGAGTGTGGCAGCAGCCGTAGTCGTAGCCCTTGTGGGTACGGCGGTGAACAATTTTCAGGGCGGCGAGGGACTGTCCGGCATGGGCCCGGCAAGTATGCTGCAAGCCTTGGAGCAATCCCTGAACATGATTATCCAGCTTCTAAGCCCTTTCTGGGCGGTAGGTCTGGTGGCTGCGCTCTTTGCCATTGCCCATGGTCATTATGCGAGTAAGCGCACTTTGCTGGAGGGATTCCGCCGCTTTTTCCCTTTCTTAAGGCTGTATCTGCTGAAATTTATGCTCATGATGGCGGTAGCCACCCTGACTTGTGTCCCGGCTATGCTGCTCTACTCCCTTACCCCTTGGGCTGTGAAACTTCAGGCGGAAGTAGCGGCAAACCCTGACCTTTTGGAAAATGTGGAGCGCTTAATGAAAGAAATGCTGCCTTTCATGGCAATTTACGGCGTGGTTTTGCTGGCGGTGTTGGTGCCCCTGTTGTATCGTCTGCGGTTTGCGGATTACCTTTTGATTTCCGGCTGGAAAGCCGCAATGGCGGCCATGGCTGCCAGCTTCCGCCTGACAAAAGGCTGGGTAAAGACCCTGTTTCTGCTGGATTTGTCCTTCTGGTGGTACTATCTGGGCAGCGCCCTTTTGCTGGGCGTATGCTATCTGGATGTGGTAATCGGTCTGTTTGGTCATCGGCTGAATATGGATGCTCAGGCGGCTTATTGGGTGTGCTATTTGTGCTACGCCGCAGGCCATCTGGCTCTGGAAACCTACGCCCGCCCCAGAGTGGAAGGTGCCCATGTGCTGCTGTTCCGGGCAGTTTTTATGGAAGCCCAAGCACAGACAAGTGTATAAGACGCACACCGGTTTCCATCAACAGGGCGCTAAATTGGAATTTTCCGCCGCACCATAATAATGTGTGTAGGGGCCGATGCCCACATCGGCCCGTTGGGGTGTTACGGATTCGCCGCAGTTCCGTAGAAGCATCGTCTTGCTTTCTGCGGGGCGATGTGGGCATCGCCCCCTACATTTATCAGATTCACCCCCTTGGGTTCGCGGCGGGAGCAAGCCCCCGCCCTACAATCGCCAATTCGTTAAATTCCAATTTATCGCTATACAAATAAAACAAGAAAACTGCTGCAAACCTTAGGCTTGCAGCAGCCAGCGTGTCGATAAACCCGGTAATTCGGAATTGTAGGGGGCGATGCCTACATCGCCCCGCAGTAAAAACTCCCGTATTATTGATAAGTTTGGGCAAATTCGTAACATTTTACGAAGGGCCGATGTGGGCATCGGCCCCTACAACCATCTTTTTCGACAATCTGACTGCTGCAAACCTTAGGCTTGCAGCAGCTTTTTATATTATGCCAGATAAATTGCCTTGCAGGCCAGCATGGTCATGTAGCAGTCCAGCTTGCTGACCAGCTCCAGCGGCGCGTGCATACACAGAACCGGCACGCCGGCGTCTACGGTTACGATGTTCCGGTTTGCCATATAAGCAGCCACGGTGCCGCCGCCGCCCTGGTCGACCTTGCCCAGGGTGGCAATCTGCCACTTTACCCCCGCGTTGTCCAGCGTGGTGCGAACATGGCCCATAGCCTCGGCGGAAGCATCGGATGCGCCGCCCTTACCCCGGGAGCCGGTGTACTTGCAGATGGCTACGCCGTAGTTCAGCTTGGAATTGTTCCGGGCGTCGCAGGTGCCGGGGAAGTTGGGGTCAAGAGCGTTGGATACATCGGCGCTGAGGCAGAAGGACTTGGCAAAGCATTGCTCCAGATTGACATTCTGGGCGTCGCACAGCATCCCCATGAAATACTCGAAAGCATGGCTCTGCATACCGCTGATGCCCACGCTGCCAATCTCCTCCTTGTCCGCCAGAATGCACACGGCGGTGTGCTTGGGGGCAGCCAAATCCAGCAGAGGCAGGATTTCGGCATAGGCGCAAACCCGGTCGTCATGGCCGTAAGCGCCGATCAGACTTCTGTCCAGACCCACTTCCCGGCTGCGTCCGGCGGGTACGATGGTCAGCTCGGCGCTGAGGAAGTCCTCCTCGATGATGCCGTACTTCTCGTTCAGCAGCTTCATAATGTTCAGCTTTACCAAATCGCTTCCTTCACCCTCCAGAGGCTCGGTGCCCAAAATCACATTGAGCTGCTCGCCTTCGATGGCCTTGGCAGCGGGCTTTTGCATCTGGTCGGCGGAGAGGTGAATCAAAAGGTCGGAAACCATGAGGATGGGGTCGCTGTCGTCCTCGCCAACGGTAACGGTAATCACGCTGCCGTCCTTGCGGTACACCACGCCGTGGAGCGCCAGAGGCACGGTGACCCATTGGTACTTCTTGATGCCGCCGTAGTAATGGGTTTTGAAATAGGCAATTTCATTCTCCTCGTACAGGGGATTGGGCTTCAAGTCCATCCGGGGAGAGTCCACATGGGCGGCGCAGATATTGGCACCCTCTGCCAGACTTTCAGAGCCAATGACGGCCAGAATAATGCTCTTATCCCGGTTATTCATGTAAACCTTGTCGCCGGGCTTGACTTCCATACCGGGCTTCATGGCAACAAAGCCGTGGGCCAAAGCGGCCTTTTCCGTCCATGCGGTAGCTTCCCGCTCGGTCTTGCAAGCGTCCATAAATGCCATGTAGCCCCGGCAGTAGTCGTTCATTTCCTTGCGCTGATCTTCCGTCAGGCCGTTGAAGCCGTTCTTCGGGGCAAACAAGAGCTTTTCTTTCAGTTCTTCATTGGTCATGGTGGTTCCTCCTTCATATTTTTCCCGGAAAAAGGCAAGACATTGGTTGTAAAACGATTCCCGGGTGGTGTTGTTTTCCAAAGTGTAATCGCACAGCCAGCGAAAGCTTTCCCCGCTGCGCTGGGCATCCATGCGGCTGCGGGCGTAGCTTTGGGAAATATTATCCCTTGCCATAAGCCGCCGCAGGCGCATTTCATAGGGAGCGGTAATGTTGACGGTAAAGTCGCAAAGCTCGCTTAAACCCCCTTCAAAAAGCCCGATGGCATCAATGGCTGCCAGAGCGGGCTTGTCTTCCAGCAGGCGAAGCACCTCGGCTTTTACCGCCGCGTGGGTGATTTCATTCAGGTCACGAAGGGCGTTACCGTCGGCAAATACGATACTGCCAAGCTTTTTGCGGTTCAGCGCGCCGCTTTCCATGACCCCGGGGAAGCGGGCTTCAATGGCAGCGAGCAAAGGGGGGCTTTCCAGCAAAAGGCGGTGGTAAATGGCATCGCAGTCCAAAACCTTGCCGCCGAGAGCCAGCACAGCCTGCAATGCGGTGGTTTTGCCGCAGCCGGTACCTCCGGTGATGCCGATAATCATAATTCTGCCTCCGCATCCACGATTTGGAAAGCGGCGGCCTTTTTCAGCCGGTTCTGCACGGCGTAGGCAATGCCGCCCCCTACCGGGCACCGGGCGTAGACCTTGGTGACCTCCGGGGTATCCAGCTTTCGCAGGGCATCAAACAGCCCGGCGGACAATGTGGCAGGGTCGCTTTCGTTGCCGTAGCTCAGGGGGTCGCACCCCTCGTACAGCGCCAGCTCCTCCTGAAAGCACAGAACCCGCTGACCGGGCTGATAGTGGCGGCGGATGTAGCCTGCCGCCGCTTCCCGAGAGCCGGAAACGATCACCACCGGGGCTTTGGGGGCATAGTGGCGGTATTTCATGCCGGGGGCTTTTACCACTTCGTCTTTGTCAATCTGGGCGGTAACGGCTTTGTCCACCGTCAAATCCCCCAGCACTTCCTTGAGCTGCTCCGGGGTAATGCCGCCGGGGCGCAGAAGCCGGGGGGGATTTTCCGTCATGTCCACAATGGTGCTCTCTACCCCTACCCGGCAGGGGCCGCCGTCTACAATGGCCTCAATTTTGCCGTCATGGTCATGGCGGACATGCTGGGCGGTGGTGGTAGAGGGGGTGCCGGAAAGGTTTGCCGAGGGGGCCGCAATGGGAACCCCGGCAAGGCGGATGATTTCCCTTGTCAGGGCGTGGTCAGGGCAGCGGACGGCTACGGTAGACAGCCCGGCGGTGGTTCCCTTGGGTACAATGCTCTTGGCAGGAAGCACCATGGTCAGAGGCCCCGGCCAGAACCGCTCCGCCAGGCGGCGGGCAGCTTCGGGGATATCGTGGCAAATATCATCTATCTGGCTGCTGGAAGCCACATGGAGAATCAGGGGATTGTCCTGAGGGCGGCCTTTGGCAACAAAAATCTTGGCAACGGCCTCGTCGCTGAGACCATTGGCCCCCAGACCGTACACGGTTTCCGTAGGCAGAGCCACCAAACCGCCGTTTTTGATAATATCCGCGGCAATTTGGGCAGTATCGCTGTCCTGCGCGGACAAATACAGGGTGTCCATAGCGCCCTCCTTTCCTAAGGAAGCTCTGAATAAATCGTCTGCGGCTGGAGGGCGAATCTTTTGCCACATCCGTTCAGTTCTAAAAATGGGAAATACACAAAGTATTCCTCCATTTTTAGAACTTTCGGCTGAGCCAAAATCTTCTGCCCCCAGCTCTTGCCGATTTAATCAGAACTTCCCTAAAAATAATTGCCCCGGAAAGGGGCAATTATTTGCTTGCTTTGTTAGTCAATGGGCTGGTTGGCAGCTTCGATGATCTTTACGAACTTCTCCGCAACCAGAGAAGCGCCGCCGATAAGGCCGCCGTCAATGTCGGGCTGAGCCAGCAGCTCGTAGGCGTTCTTCTCGTTCATGCTGCCGCCGTAGAGGATGGTCATAGCCCGGGCATGCTTGGAGGAGTACAGCTTGCGAACCACGGCGCGAATCTCCTCGCACACTTCGCCTGCCTGCTGGGGAGTGGCGGTACGGCCGGTGCCGATGGCCCAAATAGGCTCATAGGCAATCACAACCTTGCGAATCTTCTCCTCGGAAATGCCCTCCAGAGCCAGCTTTACCTGCATGGTGATCCACTCGCTGGTAATGCCCTTTTCCCGGTGCTCCAGGCTCTCGCCTACGCACAGAATGGGAGTCAGACCGGCTTCCAGAGCGGCATGTACTTTGGCATTGATGTCAGCGTCGGTCTCGCCCATGGCACGGCGCTCGCTGTGGCCGATAATCACATACTTACAGCCGGCATCTACCAGCATACCGGTGGAAATTTCGCCGGTATACGCGCCGCTGGGGTTGGCGTTGCAGTTTTCCGCGCCGATGGCAATGCGGGTCTCCCGCACGGCACGAACGGCAGCGGGGATGCAGATAGCGGGTACGCACAGGGCAACATCACACCAGCGGCCCTTGGGCATGATAGCCTTCAGCCCGGCCATAAAATCCTTGGTTTCGCTGGGGGTCTTGTTCATTTTCCAGTTGCCTGCAATCAGGGTTTTACGATACTTTCTGTTCATGATTTACTCCTTAAATATATCCAACTCTCAAAAACTGAGAGAAAAAAGTCATAGTTGGGGGCTGGGGGAGGGAAATTCCCCCAGCCGAAATTGTGTAATAATTACTTGTCTTCCAGACAAGCAATGCCGGGCAATTCCAGACCTTCCAGGAACTCGAGGGAGGCGCCGCCGCCGGTGGAAATGTGGGTGATCTTGTCGGCAAAGCCAAGCTGCTCGCAGGCTGCCGCGCTGTCGCCGCCGCCAACGATGGTAATGGCATCGCTGTCTGCCAGAGCCTGAGCCATGGCAATGGTACCCTTCGCCAGAGTGGGGTTCTCGAACACGCCCATGGGGCCGTTCCAAACAACCGTCTTGGCGTTCTTTACAGCGTCAGCAAAGAGCTTGCAGGTTTCCTCGCCAATGTCCATGCCCTCCAGATCGTCGGGGATGGCGGTCACAGGAACGGTCTTTACCTCCACGGGGCCGTCGATGGGGGAGGGGAAGCTGCCCACAACCACATCGGTGGGCAGGAGCAGGTTTACGCCGTTGGCCTTGGCCTTAGCCATCATGTCCTTGCAGTAGTCAATCTTGGTCTCATCCAGCAGGGACTTGCCCACGCTGTAGCCCAGAGCGGCCTGGAAGGTGTAAGCCATGCCGCCGCCGATGATCAGGGTGTCCACCTTGTCCAGCAGGTTGTTGATAACATTCAGCTTGTCGCTGACCTTGGCGCCGCCCAGAATGGCAACGAAGGGACGCTCGGGGTTGGCCAGAGCCTTGCCCATGATGGAAACTTCCTTCTGCACCAGATAGCCGGAAACGGCAGGCAGATAGTCGGCAACGCCGGCGGTGGAAGCGTGGGCGCGGTGAGCGCTGCCGAAAGCGTCGTTTACGAAGATGTCAGCCATGTCGGCCAGAGCCTTGCTCATCTCGGGATCGTTCTTGGTCTCGCCCTTCATGTAACGGGTGTTCTCCAGCAGCATGACCTCGCCCTCTTTCAGAGCGGCAGCCTTGGCCTTGGCATCCTCACCAATGACATCGGAAGCCATGATAACGGTCTGACCCAGCAGCTCGCTCAGACGCTCGGCAACCACTTTCAGGCTCAGGTTGGGATCCCAGTCTACCTTGACCTTGCCCATGTGGGAGCACAGGATGACCTTAGCGCCCTTGCTGATGAGGTACTGGATGGTGGGCAGAGCAGCGACAATACGCTTGTCGGAAGTGATCTTGCCATCCTTGGTGGGAACATTGAAGTCGCAGCGGCACAAAACACGCTTGCCGGCTACATCAATATCCTCAATGGATTTCTTGTTGTAGTTCATAGTTCATTCCTCCATGGTTTGAGTTAGAGGGCGATTGCCCCCCATTTTTCCGGTTTCCAGCAGATTGGGAAAACCCAACTGCCGCAGCGCTTCAAAGGCGGTAATGGCAACGGCGTTGCTCAGGTTCAGACTTCTGGCTGCTTCCCGCATGGGGATGCGCACGCAGCAATCCCGGTGCGCTTCCAGAAAATCCTCAGGAAGCCCCTTGGTTTCTTTGCCAAAGAGCAGATAGCAGCCGTCTTCGTAGTCGGCCTCGGTATAGCACCGGGGGGCTTTGGTGGACAGCAGCCACATTTGCTTTACCTCGTTTTTGGCAAAGAAATCCGCCAAATTTTCGTAGACCAGAACATCTACCAAATGCCAGTAGTCCAGCCCCGCACGGCGAACGGCCTTTTCCGAGATGTCAAAGCCCAAGGGCTTAATGAGATGCAGCCGGGCGCCGGTAGCAGCGCAGGTGCGGGCAATGTTGCCGCAGTTTTGGGGAATCTCCGGCTCAACCAGTACAATATTCAGCAAGAGACTCACCGCTTTCTTCAAAGTGCCGGTATATTATATGACAATTTTTCAATAAAATCAATGCAAAAAATCCACTTTTTTCAAGTTTTTTATATGGAAAATCGGGGTATTCCCTATGAAAAATAGATACACCGAAAAAATACGGGGATTTGCAGGCCGCCGAAAGGGAAATAACCGCATCCATGTCGGGTACTCTCCACTATGAAATATTTGCCTGACGGCAAATGTGAAATAATGCCCTTCGGTCATTGTGAAATTTTCCGCTTACGCGGAAAGTGAAATGAAATTTGCCCACATTCGCATCAGCGAATATTTCACAGCGGAGCTATTTCACTCCGCGTTAGCGGAATTTCACTTGCCCGCGAGGGCAAATTTCGTTGAAAAAAGCACCCTTACGGGTGCATCCAAACGCCTACCATATTTTTGTGAAATATTTGCCTGGCGGCAAATGTGAAGTAATGCCCTTTGGTCATTGTGAAGTTTTCCGCTAACGCGGAAAGTGAAGTGAAATAAATCCACTCACGCCCTCAGGCATTTCACACGCCGCAGGCGTATTTCACTTGCGAAGCAAATTTCACAAATTCCGCAAGGGATTTATTTCGTTGAAAAAAGCACCCTTACGGGTGCATCCAAACGCCTACCATATTTTTGTGAAATATTTGCCTGGCGGCAAATGTGAAGTAATGCCCTTTGGTCATTGTGAAGTTTTCCGCTAACGCGGAAAGTGAAGTGAAATAAATCCACTCACGCCCTCAGGCATTTCACACGCCGCAGGCGTATTTCACTTGCGAAGCAAATTTCACAAATCCCGCAAGGGATTTATTTCGTTGAAAAAAGCACCCTTACGGGTGCTTTTTTCATGGGGTGGACGATGGGACTTGAACCCACGATCTTCAGAGCCACAATCTGACGCCTTAGCCAACTAGGCCACGCCCACCATATTCAATTCAGAAAGCTGAATGGCACGCCAGGAGGGACTCGAACCCCCGACCTACTGCTTAGAAGGCAG
>JBJDYH010000142.1:0-3199 GCA_051867135.1 Faecousia sp.
TCGTACTTCAGCAGGTGAGCCAGCATCTTGGGAGAGGTCAGGTCGTTGATGGCAACAACTTCGTAACCCTCAGCACCGAACATCTGACGGAAAGCCAGACGGCCGATACGGCCAAAACCGTTAATAGCAACTTTAACAGACATTTTTATTCCTCCAATTTTCAATTACCGCAAGCGGTATTTTCCATGTATTTTGGAGCTAATCGATAGCCCTATACGGATTTCATTATACAATAGCTTGCCCCGGTTGTAAAGACCCTATTTCGTGGAAAACAACCATTTTTTAGGGGATTTTTTGGTATCTATCACGAATTCTCCCGAAAAAGTCCGCGGATTTGTCCTTCATCTATGGACACGCTTCCCTGCCAGAACCCCGGTTTTCCGCCGCCACGGGCACCCAGAGCCTTCAGCCTTGCCCCCAAGTCCTTCACACGCTCGGCATCTCCTATGATACACAGGCTCCCCTGAGAATATGCCCCCGCCACAGCGGTGACCTTTTCCCGGATTGCCTCCGCCAATTCCCGAACCTCCCCGGCCGTCAGGTTATCGGCAATATAAAGGGCGGTTTCTTGGTTGACATAACTTTCCGCAATGGAAGCGAACACCTGCTTTTGCAAAGCCGTCCGCTGGAATTTCTCCTTGGCCAGAGCATCGTTCATCCGCCGGGCAGCTTCCCCGGTTTCCCAAATTTTTGCGGAGAACGCCTGAGACACCTGCCGGTTTTGCTCATAGCAGGCGTTCAAGAGTCTCATAGCCCGCCCGCCGCAGGCCATCTCGATGCGCACGCCCTGATGGAATTTCACGCAGGAAAAGAGCTTTACAAACCCCACTTCCCCGGTAGCTGCCACATGCACGCCGCAGCAGGCGCAGCTATCCCCACCGGGGATTTCCACGATCCGCACCGGCCAGGGCAGCGCCCGCTTGGTTCTGTAGGCCACCCCCGGCAGCTCCTCCGGGCTGGGTACCCAGCATTTTACCGGGATATTCCGCCATAAAATACCGTTCGCTTCCGCCTCAATTTCCGGGAGGGCTTCCGGCGGAATCGGCCCGTCAAAATCGATGGTGACAAACTCCGCCCCCATGTGGAAGCCCACATTGGCATAGCCCCAGCGGCGGGCGATCACCCCGGAAACAATATGCTCCCCGGTGTGCTGCTGCATGAGGTCAAAGCGGCGCTCCCAGCAGATTGCGCCTGATACGATGCTTCCCGCCTCCAAGGGCGCGTCGCACAGGTGGATGATTTCTTCCCCCCGCTCCCGGGTGTCCAGCACATTGGCACCGCCTAAAGTACCGACATCGCAGGCCTGACCGCCCCCTTCCGGGTAAAAAGCGGTAGCATCCAGCACCACTTCCCAGCCCTTTTCCGTTTTCCCGCAGGAGACCACCCGGGCGGAAAACTCCCTCAGGTGGCAATCCTCATAGTATAATTTTCTGGTCATTCCAAGCCAATCTCCTTGCAAATCGCTTTCAGCCTTTGTACCTGCGCTTCGTCATAGGTCATAATGCCCTTGGCCTCTTGGGAAAAATCCTTTGCCCCTTTGGGGCTTTGGACGATACGCTGCACCCATGCTGCCGGCAGCAGCCAAGGCTTTGTTTCCAGATAGGGGTAGCGTCTTTTCATGTCTTTTACGCCGGGGAAAAGGCGCTTGAAAATCAGGCCAAGGCGGGAGCCTTCGTTTTGCCGCAGGCCGTATACCGCCATATCTCTGCCCTGGTGACCGTAAACTCCCGCTTCCAAGGTAAACCGGGCAAACTGCTCCAGCGTGTCTTTGCTCAGGCGTTGGAACCCGGCCGGGCAGGAAACGCCGAACCAGCCCTCAACCGCGCTCAGCACAGCGCAGCCGAACCGCGCCAAATTCAGCTCCTCCAGCCAAGCAAAGATTTTGCCCCAGTCCAGACTGCCTGCGTATGCTTTCAGGTAAGCCGCTATGTCCAAATACATCCGGATTCCCGCGCCGAAGCCCGATGCGTGCTTGGCGATATGGGCAATGAGGTAGATAAGGTGGAACTCTTTTTCCATCTCATACCGGTAGGGAGCGATTTCCACAGTATGCTCCCAAGCCTTGGCGAAGAAGCCCCGGTAGTCTGCGTCCTCCTTAATATCGGCATCCATCAGACTGGTGTGAATCTCGTAGTTTTCTTCCCCCCGCTGATAGCAAAAAACCGGCTCATGGTCTATTTCGCAGCGGTAGAGCGCCTCCAGCATATAGGCGTGGATTTTGGGGCAGTCCTCCCGGTGGACGAGAATATCCACATCGTTAAAGGTGCGAAGCTCCGGCACGGGGTAAAGCGACCGAAGCACCGTACCCTTCATGGCGCAGGTATCCACGCCCATATCTGCCAGAGCGGCAAAAAGCTTTTCCGCCAGAACGGTGCGGCGGTTATAGAGGTTCATGGTCTGCAAACAGTCCTGCCGCAGAGTATTGCGCAAGGCTTCCGGGGCAATGGGCGCGCTCATGGCCATATAGCCCAGGATTCCGCTGACGCTGTGAATTGCCGCCAGCCGGTAAAGCTCAGCCCAGTCCACGCTTTCGTCGGTCTGCGCCGCTTCCCCCCAAAGAAAGCCCTTAAGAAGCTTCAGCAAATATTCCATTTCCTTTTCCATACGGCACCCCCCTTATGTTTTTTCTGAACGCTTATTGCAAGCCCATCCGTTGCCCGATGAATTGGAATTTAACGCCGCACCCCCAAAACCGCCGTAGGGAACGGCCCATGTTGCCGTTCCTCCCCGCCGCACCCCAATAATGCGCGTAGGGGCCGATGCCCACATCGGCCCGTTGAGGTGTTACGGATTTGCCGCAGTTCCGTAGAAGCATTGTCGTGCCTTCTGCGGGGCGATGTGGGCATCGCCCCCTACATTCACCCAATTCACACCCCGCTAAATTCCAATTTATTGCTCTGCCGGGGAAAGCCCATAAGCTTTTTGCCTATTTTACTTCTTTTCCATCCCAAAGTCAACAAACCGCCTTGCAGGGGCGAAAATATCCTGAAAATTTAATTTTTTCCACTTGACAAACAGAAGGGTGTCGCATATAATAACAAAGCTGATTTCGGCCCTTGCCGATTTTTTGCACCCCATGGCGGCGTAGCTCAGTTGGTAGAGCCCCCGGTTCATACCCGGCCTGTCACCTGTTCGAGTCAGGTCGCCGCTACCAGGCCCGTTGGTCAAGCGGTTAAGACACCGCCCTTTCACGGCGGTA
>JBJDYH010000143.1:0-3193 GCA_051867135.1 Faecousia sp.
GGGGCGGCTCGGAGCGATCCTCGGAGGGGTGAGAGTCCCATGATACTACTTTACCAGTGGTAGTCCGCAGCATTCCCTATTCAGCAGGGGTGCGAGCTGCAAATATGCTGGAAGTAGAACACTGTTACAACACCCGAAAGGGTTTATCAGTGAATACTATGGGCAGCAGTCCAAAAGGCTGCTGCCTATCAATTTGCTGATAAAGTGTTCTCGCGGCTCAACGCATAGAAAGGTAATTTTTGGTCAAGAATAGAGAATGAAAAGGCGGTGATTGTATGGCTAACGAAATGAGCAAGAAAGAGCTTCTGGACTCTTTGGTAGATATTCGTGATGTGAAGATTGATCGTACTCAGCCCGTTGAAGAGCGTATGAAGTCCTATGTAGAGCAGATTAAGAATCCCTATTTATTCAAGGTCGGCAATACAGTCGTAAGGGTTTCCTACGCCAACACGCAGGCAACGATCAATGATAACTTCGTAAACCTCTTAGCGAGTTTGTGATCTGCCCGTCGGATGACTGGAAAATGAATCTTTTTTGTGAACTTAATTCAAAAGGCTGGATTTCTGGTTGAGGCTATGCTATAATAAGCATGGACAAAATCAACGAAATACCACTCCTATTGTTGTTTTCGGGTTATCTGACGGAAATAAAATTAGGGAGTGGCGTTTTATGCTGAAATTATCTTTAGACAGAGATTATAAAGCCGCCATCTACCTGAGATTATCGAAGGAAGATGGCGATTTTTCATTTTCCGGCGAAAAACTTGAGAGTGACAGTATCTCCAATCAGCGATTGTTGATCATGGACTTTCTCAAGAAACACCCGGAAATAACAGTGGTAAAAGAATACTGCGATGACGGCTATACCGGCGCGAACTTCGAGCGTCCTGATTTTCAGAAGATGCTTGAAGCGGTCAAGTCCGGCGAGATTGACTGCATTGTAGTAAAAGACCTTTCGCGTTTTGGCCGTGAGTATATTGATTCGGGAGTATATATTCAGAAGCTCTTCCCGATGCTCGGCGTTCGTTTCATAGCCATCAATGATCACTATGACAACGCACAGCCGGGTGCAGCAGATAACGAGCTGGTACTGCCCTTCAAAAACCTCATGAATGATTCCTACTGCCGCGACATCTCAATTAAGGTGCGAAGCAACCTTGATGCGAAACGCCGCAGCGGCCAGTTTGTCGGAACGCGAGTGGTATTCGGCTATATGAGATCGCCGAACAACAAAAATCAGTTGGTGGTCGATCCCGAAGCTGCATCGGTAGTGCAGGACATCTTCAAATGGAAACTTGAGGGCCTATCTCCGGCACAGATCGCAGACCGGCTCAATGACAACAATGTACCTTCTCCGATTGAATATAAGAAGGCAAAAGGCTCAAAGCAGCGTACTTGCTTTCAGACGAACCAAGTTGCTCAGTGGAGCGCCGTAGCGATTTATCGCATACTCAAGAATGAAATCTACACCGGAACGCTGGTGCAGGGCAAAACCACTTCTCCAAACCATAAGGTAAAGAAGACGGTAATCAAACCTTCAAACGAGTGGTCCCGGACAGAGAACGCGCATGAAGCAATTATCTCTCCTTCCCAGTTTGACCTCGTTCAGAAGATCATGCTGGAAGATACGAGAAGTCCGGTAGGAGCAAAGGGTGTGCATCCTTTCTCCGGCAAGATTTTCTGTGCGGACTGCGGCAGTCCAATGGTGCGGAGAATATCTCGCAGCGGAGGCCGTGAATACGCCTACTTCATCTGTGGCGGCAATAAAAATGACAAGAACTCCTGCTCTTCACACAGCATCAAGGAATCACTGGTGTATGATGCTGTGTTGGCAGTTGTTCAGGCTCATATTTCGGCAGCAATGGATATGGCAGATGCAATGAGCCGCGTAGACAACCTTGCATGGGAAAACCGGGAGCTTGAGAAGATCAAGGCGAAAATTGCTTTCCAAGAAGAAATCATCGATAAGAACAGAAGGCTCAAGACCGGCGCGTATGAAGACTTCAAACAGGATTTCATCACCAGAGAGGAATACAAAGCCTTCACTGCTCAGTTTGATCAGCAGATCAACGAGGCAAACGAAACCATCATGCGCCTCACAAGTGAGCGCAACAGCGTTATGGGCGGTCTGGCAGAACAGCAAGGATGGCTCTCTCAGTTCAGACAATACGAAAACATTCAGGAACTAACTCGCAGTGCGGTGGTCAGCCTGATCGACTTCATCCGCATCGGTGAGGACAAGGACATTCATGTCCAGCTCATGCACTGTGACCGATTTGCGTCTATCATGGAGTTCCTTAACGAACACAAAGCAAAGGAGGACGCCAAGAGAATCATTCGATTGACAAAGGAGGCAGTATAAATGGCACGAGTATCACGAAAAAAGCAAAATATCCCGTCGACTCCGGTTGATACTTCCGTTCGCATTTGGAAGACTGCGCTCTATGTCAGACTATCGGTTGAGGACAACGGCAAGGAATCTGACTCCGTTGAGAATCAGACAGCCCTTCTGGAAGAGTATGTCGCAAACCATCCCCATCTGAAAAAGACGGCGTTGTTTGTCGATAACGGCTACACCGGTACGGATTTTCTCCGTCCCGAATTTACCCGGATGATGGAGGCTGTTCAGGATGGCCTCGTAGACTGTGTTGTTGTAAAGGACTTATCGCGTCTCGGCAGAAACTACATCGAGACATCTCAGTTTATTGAAAAGATATGCCCGTTTTACGGTTTGCGCTTCATCGCAGTCAATGATTCCTATGACACTGCGACAGTTACGAGCGAAGGTCAGCTTTCAGCTTCTCTGTCGAACATCGTCAATGATTACTATGCGAAAGACATCTCCCGTAAAGTCACCTCTGCTCTCAGAGCCAAGATGGAGCGCGGAGACTATATCGGGAATTACGCGCCGTATGGTTATCGTAAAGACCCGGAAAACAAAAACCATCTGCTGATTGATCCTGAGACAGCTCCGGTGGTACGGCAGATATTCGAGTGGAGAGCTGAGGGTATCAGTTATATGGGCATAAACAAAAGGCTCAACGATGCTGGAATCCCATCTCCCAGCCAGCTCAAGTTCAATAACGGTATCGAAACCAATAACAATAAGAAGAATCGCACAATCCTCTGGAACAAACACAAAGTCACTGAGATATTGAAGGACATCGTTTATATCGGGCATCTTGCCCAGAAGA
>JBJDYH010000144.1:0-3188 GCA_051867135.1 Faecousia sp.
CACCGCCCACCAAAGAACTGATGAAGCTGGTTCTGGAAGAAAAGATTGCCCATGGAGGTCACCCAGTACTTCGTTGGATGATGGACAACATCTTCATCCGCACAGACCCCGCCGGCAACATCAAGCCGGACAAGGAAAAATCCACAGAAAAAATTGACGGAGCGGTTGCAACCATCATGGCTCTCGACCGTGCGATTCGTTGCGGCAACGATACCAGTGCTTCGGTCTACGATGACCGGGGCATTTTGTTTATCTGAATTTTAAGAATTCAGATACGAGTCTAGAAATGGGGTGGATGTGTGATTGAAAAAAATGGCGGAATAATGTATAATAACTTGTATTCCACGATAGTCATTGGAGGAATACAAATGGATCGTATAACCAGTAACTTCCTACAAACTTTTTCACAGCAATATGGCATCACAGGCTGCCCCATCGAAGTGCAATTTGAGCATTTTTCCAATTACTGCGCTATTGCCAATGAATCAAATACCGTAGACATTAATCTGCTTGATATGTGTACAGGTGACTCATGCCAAGGCATTGATGGTATCGCAATACAAGTGAACGGACGTTATATCACATCAATTGATGACATTAACGAGACTATTTCTGGACAAAATACCATGAATGTCAACTTTGTATTTGTCCAAGCTAAGTCATCTGCTGAGTTCAACAACACCCTGATTCTAAACTTTCTTACATTTGTTCAAGCGTTCTTTGGTGAAAACTCCTCTGTTTTTGTAACAGAAGAGATGCAGCATTTCATTGAGCTTAAGGATTACATTTATACAAAATCCAACTTAATGAGACACCGGAACCCCAATTTGCATCTATACTATGTTTCTTGCGGAACCTGGAATCCTGGGGATCAAACGCTTCAAACAGTCATTACCCAAAATGTCAGTCAGCTTGAACAGAGCAACCTGTTTGAAAACGTGCAATTCATTCCTTTTGGCTCCAGAGAAGTACAAACTGCCTTCCGAAAATCCATTAATGACTATGAAGTTACATTTACTTTTGATAAAAGAGTAACACTTTTCTCAGATGGAACGGATAATAGCGGTTATTCTGGTGTTCTCCCGTATACAGAGTTCAAAAAAATCATTTGCAATGAAAACGGAAATCTGCGAGATGTATTTGAAGATAATATTCGTGATTTTCTCGGAAATGATAACGATGTAAATAGTGCAATCGATGCAACATTAAGAAGTGGAACGCTTCAACGCTTTAGTGTTCTCAACAATGGCGTAACAATTGTGGCAGACAGCGTCCGTATTACTGGTGATAGCGTCACCATTACAAACTATCAAATTGTTAATGGTTGCCAAACAAGCCATGTTTTGTTTGCCGCAAGTGATATTGAGGGAATTGAAACTTTGCTCATCCCCGTAAGGCTCATAGCAACAAATGATGAAGATCTAAAAAATGACATTACACGGGCCACAAACAATCAGACCTCAATCAAGAAAGAACAACTGGATGCTTTGTCAACATTCCAACGTAATCTAGAAGAGTATTATCGTACATTCACCGAACCTAGCGAAACTCTGTATTATGAGCGTCGAACCGGTCAATACCGAAATAAGGACGTTCCCAAGGGTCAAATCGTTTCGATACCCCAGCAGATAAAGGCCGCCGCTGCGATGTTCTTAGATAATCCGCATGATGTATCTGGTAGATATGGTACCATTGCACAAAATGTTGGTACTAAATTGTTTGCCGACAACCACAAGCCTATTATCTATTATGTCAGTGCCCTGGCGCTTTTCCGATTTGAAAATCTGATAAAGCAAAGAAAAATTGAGCCAAAATATAGGAAGGCACGTTACCATTCCATCATGCTGTTCAAATATATTGTGGGCGGGAGAGAGGTCCCTCGCTACTACAACAGCAGAGATATGGAAACCTACTGTGAGCGGATACGGAGCGCACTCAATACCCCTGACAGATGCGAAACCATATTCAAGAACATCTTAACCTATATTGAAGATCATACCAGCATTTCTTTTGAAGATCGAAAAGCGTTTGAGCGTAAAGAAACAACTGATCTTCTGCTTCGTTCGCTTGACGACATCATTACTTCTGTAAATGCTTAATTTCAACCCTAAGCGCCTGTCTATCTGATGGGCGCTTTTATTAATACCATTTGCAGCCTATGATTTGATATACAATGACTTCCTGTTCTGCATATCCCTGTTGACATGGTGGTATTATTAGGATATAATATGACTACCAAACATGGGAGGTGTTTTTATGAGTCCAAGCATTTCTATCCGGCCGTCAAAGGATATTCGTACAAACTATGCGCAGATTTCTGCCCTTACCAGACAGAATCCGGTAGCGATTACCGTAAATGGCAAGGAAGATACTGTGCTTCTTAGCCATGAGGATTTCCAGGATCAGCTTCACTATATCAGCGAACTGGAAGCAAAGCTGAGTGTGTATTCCCATCTGGCACAGGCGATGGATGACATCAAACTTGGCAGAGTGCAGCGTGCGGACGATGCTTTCGCCGACATTCTCGGTGAATTGGAGAGTCTGGATGTATGAATTGTAACGTTGTATTTACGGATACGGCCAAATCAGATCTCCGGGACATCGCTGTCTATCTTGCGGATCTGTCAAAGGATAAGAATCTGGCCATTCGATTTGTCAGGGAGCTTCAGGAAAAAACACAGATTTTGGAGCAGTTCCCGGAGTCCGGTGCAATTCCAAGAGACCGGGTGCTAAAAAGCAGCGGTTATCGTTTCCTTGCCCACAAGGATTACCTTCTTTTCTATCTGTATGAAAAAGAAGCGAACACAGCTTATGTCATGGCGATTTTTAACGGGAAGCGCGACTATATGCGTGTCATGAAGAAATTCCTGTAACACTAATCATTCTTGAAAGCGTCTATCGGAAACGGTAGGCGCTTTTCTTATGCCCTTTTCAAAGGAGAGTGACGCCTATGAGTATCTTCACCGGGCTATTCCGTTCCAGAGACAAACCCCAAAACAGAATCGCTGGCAGTAGCTACAGCTTTTTTATGGGCGGCTCTGCTTCTGGCAAGCCGGTAAATGAACGAACCTCCATGCAGATGACAGCGGTCTATTCCTGCGTCCGTATTCTTTCCGAGGCAGTGGCCAGCCTACCGCTGAATGTGTATCGGTATACCGATACCGGCGGCAAGGAGAAAGCGTTCGACC
>JBJDYH010000145.1:0-14363 GCA_051867135.1 Faecousia sp.
ATAGTCGGTAGCCATGAAAATAGCGCCCAGAACCACGCCGCCGGAGCAAAGCTGCATAGCGCCCCATTCCAGACGGCCAACGCCGCCCTGGGGGAACAGGAAGCCCAGCACAAATACGGTAGCCATAAAGGCCACGGGAATCCGGCAGGAAATCACCTTGCGGACAACCAAATAGGCCCCGCCGATGAGCAGCAGCACAACGCTGGTCTCACCGATACAGCCGCCCACATTGCCGAGGAACATATCCAGCAGGGAGTCGGCAGGTCTGGCCCCGGCGTGCATAAAGCTCAGGGGGGTGGCGGAGGTAATTGCGTCGGTCTGGAACAGGCCCACGGCGTTGGAGAAGCCGGGCTTTGCCCAGGTAGCCATAGCGCCGGCCCAGCTAATGAACATAAAGGCGCGGCCTGCCAGAGCGGGGTTTACAAAGTTCTTGCCAATGCCGCCGAAAAGCTGCTTGACAACCACGATGGCGAAGAAGTCGCCAACCAGAATCGCCCAATAGGGAACGGTAACCGGGCATACAAAGGCGATCAGCACGCCGGTCACTACGGCGGACAGATCCCAAACGGTGCTGTCCAGCTTCATAATCTTGCGGTAGCCCCACTCAAAGAACACACAGGCTGCCGCGGAAATCAGGGTAACTACCAGCGCCCGGAAACCGAAGAAGTACACGCTGCCGATGAGGGCGGGTGCCAGGGCAATGAGCACATCCCGCATAATGGTCTGGGTGGTCTGCTGACCGTGGGCATGGGGAGAGCTGGAAACGGTCAGCTCATAAAAGTATTTCATAGGTGCCATTTCCTAACCTCCTTACTTCTTGGCAGCAGCGTCACGAAGCTGCTGCTTACCGGCACGGAAGGACTGCACCAGAGGAATGGTGGCGGGGCAGGTATAGGCGCAGCAGCCGCACTCGATGCAGTCCAAAAGGTTCTGCTTTTTCAGCTCCTCCAAATCCCCGTTGCGCTGGGCAGAGTACATCATCAGGGGCATCAGGCGCATGGGGCAGGCATCCATACATTTGCCGCAGCGGATGCAGTGAGGTTCGGCAACATGGAAGCGGTTTTTGGAGCCGAGGATGGTAACGGCGTTGGAGCCTTTGATGACGGGAACGCTGAGGTCAAACTGCGCGGCGCCCATCATGGGGCCGCCGGAAAGCACCTTATAGGGGTTCTCTCTGTGGCCTACGGCTTCCAAAAGGTCATTAAAGCTGGTGCCGATGGGAACCATCAGGTTCTTCGGCTCCATAACGATGTCGCCGGATACGGTAACGATGCGGCGAATGAGAGGCATCCCCTCATACACGGCGTCGGCGATGGCCTTACAGGTGGCGGCGTTGAATACGGCGCAGCCTACGGCAGCGGGCAGACCGCCGGAGGGAACCTGACGGCCGGTAATGGCCTGAATGAGCTGCTTTTCAGCGCCCTGAGGGTACTTGGCAGGCAGCACATCCAGCACAATGCCGGAGCGGGGGTCAATGGCGAATTTCAGCGCCTTGATGGCGGCGGGCTTGTTGTCCTCAATGCCGATGTGGGCGGCTTTCAGATTCAGAATCTTCATAATGATCTGCAGGCCCTTGATCATCTGCTCGGGGTATTCCTGGCACAGCCGGTCATCGGCGACGATGTATGGCTCACACTCGGAGACATTGACAATAATGGTATCCACCTTGCCAAGGCCGGAGCTGAGCTTTACATGGGTGGGGAAGGTAGCGCCGCCCATACCTACAATGCCCGCTTCCCGGATAATGTCCATAAGCTGGGTATCGGAGAGCTTGTCAACCTCCTCCTGGGTGCGGGGCTTGATGTCCTCACACAGCGTATCGAGATGGTCGTTCTGGATGACCACGCTCATGCAGGTCATACCGCTGGAATGGGGCCGCATCTCCACCGCCTTGACGGTGCCGGATACGGATGCGTGAACAGGAACGCACAGACCCTGATTGTCGCCAATCTTCTGGCCCATGGTCACATAGTCGCCCTTTTTGACCAAAGGCTTGCAGGGAGCGCCGATGTGCTGGGACATGGGGATTACCAGCAAGTCAGGCTCCGGGAAGGGCTGAACCTTCTGCTCCTCAGCGTACCATTTGTTTTCTTTGGGGTGTACCCCGCCGAAAAAGGAAAACGCCATAGCTATCACCTCTTCTATCAATTTGCGGACAGTCTGCCGCTACAGTAACATTTATAATAACGCAGCCAAGTCCAAAAGTCCACAACAAATTGTGATTTCTTCCAAATCCAGTTAAAAAAATACAGCCGTATCGATATATTTGCACAGAAAAAGGAAAAACCTGCGCCCCTCACCGTAGGGAACGGCCCATGTGGCGCTTCCGCCCCGCCGCACCTCGTTTTCTGCGGCGGTGGGTAAGGTTTCGGGCCGGTCAAGACCGGCCCCTACAGCAGCAACGCTTTACCTTGTAGGGAATGCATTCATGCATTCCGCTGTTATGCGCCGAATTTCATCGGGCAGCAAAAAGGCCGCCCGATGGGGCGGCGTGACCCGCCGGAGTTCGAATCCCCAGCGGACACCAAAAAGGAGAGAGAGCAGCGAATGCTGCTCTCTCCTTTTTGGTGATCCGCTGGAGATTCGAACTCCAGACCCATTGCTTAAAAGGCAATTGCTCTGCCAACTGAGCTAGCGGATCGTATGGCTGGGATGGCCGGATTTGAACCGACGAATGCCAGAGTCAAAGTCTGGTGCCTTACCGCTTGGCGACATCCCAATACATAAAAGGTGGCGCCACATGGACACACGCCGTATTATAGCATGGTCAATTCCATTTTGCAACCATATTTTTTCCGACTTTGGCTGAATTTATCGACAAAAAGAGGTTGAAATTTCCTTTCTGCTTTGGTATAATGCCCTTACGCAATCCAATGCAGGGTTCGTATATCGGTAATACAACGGCTTCCCAAGCCGTGAAGGCGGGTTCGATTCCCGTACCCTGCTCCATGAAAAAAGCACCCTTCGGGGTGCTTTTTTCAATGATGTTTGCCTTCGGCAAATGATGTCGCATAGCTAATGATGTTCACTTCGTGAATGATGTCGGCTTCGCCTAATGTTTATAGGCAAACATTGTATCATTGCGAATGAAATGAGCAACATCATTATGCGAAGCATAACATCATATCGCTGCAATGCGATGCATTATTGAAAACTGACAAATTCATGTTATACTTATACAAAAGTACAAAAGGAGGCGATTTCGTGAAGGAAAATAAACTTGCGGAGCTTTCTATGGCTTTTTCAGTGGATATTATAAACCTTGTTAAATATTTGAAATCCAACCACGAATCAATTATTTCCAATCAGATTGGGCGAAGCGGTACAAGTATTGGTGCCAATATCCATGAAGCACAATATGCGCAAGGCAAGAAGGATTTTATTTCCAAACTGGAAATTGCCTTAAAGGAAGCAAGTGAAACCGGCTACTGGCTTGAATTACTCTATAGAACAAAATACATTGATGAACAAGCGTATAAATCCCTTTCCACAAAATGTACATCTTTGCGTGTTATGCTGATTGCATCATGCAAAACGGCAAAGGAGAATGGAAAATGACCATATTAAAAGATTCTGTATTGTGGGATAATGGAATAGATAGGCTTACCATATTTTCGATACCTGCTGAACAGCAATACAATTATGTGGACGGAATTCCATGTATAACATTTGGCATTTTATATGAAAACAGCAACTATAGGGGGTGCGATACCTTTTCTTTGTTTGATCACTTTTATGTGGAAAAAGTCTACGAAATAAAAAAGGCACATTGTTGCTTGAACGGAAAATTTCGCATAGATGATGCCGGTGCGGATACAGATGGGTATATTGATTTTGAAATGAAAAGTGGTCAGTTATCTATCAGAGGGCAGCTTGGCGCATCATTCTCCACCCATTCATTGATGTTTGAATTTAGAGCAGACCAATCATTAGTTAGTGCTTTACTGCAGGCTTTATGTATTTAGCCGGTGTGCTATTGGCCTTGTTTGCCTGCTTTTTTACCAAAATCCAACTTTTTTTGTTGAAACCCCCCGGATTTGGTGGTAAAATGATGAAAAAGGGGATGGGTGTCATGACCGATATGGACTTCAAGCACAACGATTTGGATAGCTGCTGCGATAAGACACTTACGCTGCACAATTGCGTTGTGGAAAAGATGGATTATTGCGACGGCACCCTTCGTTTCGTCCTGCCGGAGGGTTTTTGGATTACTCGGGCCCATCCCGAAAACCCATTGGGCAGATCTGTGCGAACAGACGAAGCGGTTGTTGACTTCCCTATCAGGAAGATGGACGATATCACCATCCGTGTGTTTACACGGGATGTCTATAAAAATAAAAAAGTGGTTCTGTGGAAAATGCGGGATTTGATGAAAGCCGTAAACAATGGAGAATGCACCCTGGAGCTGCTTGCCCAGTACAGAACCTATTTTGAGATCATGTGGCGATGCGTCATTCATTCCAAGAAAAAGCCCTGCGACAGGGAATGTCAGCTCCACCTGCCGGAAACCAGCGCGGTTTTTCGCTGGAATGACCTGCGGCCGGATTGCCAGTAGGGAACGGCCCATGTGGCGCTTCCGAATCCCATACAATCTTCTTGTTTGGTTGCATGAAACATGGTTCGTTTATGTAGGGGCCGATTGAGAACATCGGCCCGCACAGTGCAAAACAATGTTTTGGGCGGTACTGCGGCGCATTCGTAACACCCAAAAGGGCCGATGTGGGCATCGGCCCCTACGGATACCTTTTTCTACACTCTGAAAGCACCCTTCGGGGTGCTTTTTTCAGGGATGTTCCCTTCGTAAACGGTGCCGAACAGCCAATGCGCCGGTTTCTTTGGAGGGGAATGTTTTTCTTGACAGGGGAAGGAGCGCGCTCTATAATGAAATTGCAGCATCCCCCACACTATATTATATAGAGAGGTTTGATTCCAATGGCAATGATTACTTGCTCCAAATGCGGAAACCAGATCAATGGCGACGAAGCCTTCTGCCCCTATTGCGGCATCTCTATCCAAAGCATGAATGACCAGCCGGAGGCACCCCAGAGCGCTCCCCAGCCTCAGGCACCCCAGAGCGCTCCCCAGCCTCAGGCACCTCAGAGCGCTCCTCAGCCTCGGGCATACCAGAGTGCGCCTCAGCCTTGGGCATACCAGAGCGCTCCCCAGCCACAGGTGCCCCCTGTTTATGCCAACCCCACCTATACGCCTCCCGTATACGCACCGCAGCCCCAAATGCCCAACGAAAGATATGTGGGCAAGAAAGGCAAGGGTTTGGGCTGGATCGTATTCATGCGTGTGATTCTGTGGATCATTTTCGCCGGGATTATCATTGCCGGTGTTGTGATGGGCCTGAGAATGTTCGACTATGATGAAGTGCTGGCCCTTGCCTATATTCTCGGCGGCGTATTTACCGCCTTTATTACGGTTGCCGCAGGCATGATTATGCTCAATAATGCGACCAATCTGCGCAGCATCGCCACCAACACCGCCAAGACCGTAGAGCTGCTTCAGGACATTCGCAGAAGGTAAGCCTGTCAAAAAGACGAAAAGCGCGATATTGCCCCGCAAAAGCAAGCGGATGCCTGCTTTTGCGGGGTTTTTATTTGCGGAAGCGGCTATTACAAGCCGGACTGGCCCAAACGCTATACTGACAGAAATGTACATAACCAGAGGAAAATCATTGCTTTTTCTGTTGAAATTGACAGCGGAGTGTGATAGATTATGGAGGGATAGACCTTTACAGGCAAAGAGAGGATGATTTTCCGTGAAAGCCTATAAGAATTTTGGCTTTCGCCATAAGGCCGGTGTGATTTTGCCGGTAAGCAGCCTGCCGGGGAGCTACGGCATTGGCAGCTTTGGCGCGGAAGCCTACGATTTTGTGGATTTTTTGGAGGAAACCGGGCAGAAATGCTGGCAGGTTCTCCCCTTAAACCCCACGAGCTTCGGGGACAGCCCTTACCAGTCCCCGGCGACTCTGGCGGGTAACCCCTATTTTATCGATTTGGACATTTTGGCGGCGGAAGGGCTGCTGACCAAGGGGGAGCTGTCCGGGCACAAACGCAAGGCTCCCCGGGTGGATTACGGCTGGCTGTTCACCACCCGATATCCCTTGCTCCGCAAGGCCTACGCCCGCTTTACCCCGGACAGGCCCTACCGGGCGTTCGTGAAGAAAAACGAAAGCTGGCTGGAAAGCTACGCCCTGTTTATGGCGCTGAAAACCCACTATGGCTATCAGCCGTGGACACTTTGGGAGCCGGAGCACCGCAGCTACGCCGGCGCTTTTGCCCAAAAGGATGCTTTTGAAGAGGAGATGGGCTTCTGGCGCTGGTGCCAGTATGAATTTTTTGCCCAATGGGATTCCCTACATACCTACGCCCGGCAAAAGGGCATTGTCATCATTGGGGATATGCCCATCTATGTAGCCCACGACAGCGTGGATGTGTGGGCGCACCCGGAGCAGTTTTTGCTGGATGATAACTTGAACCCCACGGTGGTGGCGGGCTGCCCGCCGGATGGATTTTCCCCTACCGGTCAGCTTTGGGGCAACCCCATCTACAACTGGCATCTTATGGAGCAGGAGGGGTTTTCCTGGTGGCGCAAGCGGGTAGAGCAGGCCTTTCGGCTGTATGACATTTTGCGCATTGACCATTTCCGGGGCTTTGCCGGGTTCTACAATGTACCCTTCGGAGAGCCTACCGCCGAGCACGGCAAATGGGACTCCGCCCCCGGCCTTGCCCTGTTCCGAACCCTGAACCAAGCCTTCCCCAAGGCAAAAATCATTGCCGAGGATTTGGGCTTTATTACGGAGGATGTCCGCGAGCTGCTGAGGGACACGGGATTTCCCGGCATGAAGATGCTCCACTTCGCTTTCTACGATGAAGACAGCGAAAACCTGCCCAGAATGTATGAAAACGGAAACTGCGTGGTCTACTCCGCCTCCCACGATTCCGACTGCACCCGTACCTGGCTGAAAAACCTCACCGGGGAGGCCCGCAGGCGTTTTCGCAGGGAATGTCCCCACGCTCCGGGGCAAAGCGGTGTGTACGATGTCATTGAATTTGCCATGAATAGCCCGGCGAACCTCGCTATGGTGCCCATGCAGGATTATTTGCTCCTGACGAACGAGCAGGGGCGGATGAATGAACCTGCCACGGCCTCCGGGAACTGGACATGGCGGCTAAACAGCCGCTACAATACGGAAAAACGCAGAGCCGAGATTCTGGCTCTGCTGAAGCGGACAAAGCGAAACAAATAAGGAGCATAAGGAGAATGGTTATGAAAAAGCTGATATCTATGGTATTGCTGGTGGCCATGGTGCTTTCCCTGTTTGCCGGCTGCGCCCAAAAGCAGACCGAGACCCCGGACACCACCGACCCCCAGACTACCCCCACGGAAACCACCACTCTGCCGGAAACCACTCCGGGAAAAACCACTCCCCCTGTAGATACTACCCCGCCTTCCGGGGATGAACCTGCCTTGGGCTATAACCGGGTGGTATTCTACTGGAACGGCGCGTCCGATTATTCCGGCTGCGACATCTGGATTTGGTATGACGGCGCGGACGGCAAGGGCTATCTCTTTGAAACCTGCGAATACGGCGGCAAGGTGACTGTGGATGTGCCAGAAGCCGTTACGGAAGTGGGCTTTATCGTCCGCAAAAACTGTTCCGACCCCGGCGGCTCCTCTTGGGGCAGCGCCACCAAGGATTTTGACCAGGACCGCTTTGCGGTGGTGGATGGCAAGCTGACGGAGATTTATCTCAAGCCCGGCGATGCTTTCCAGTATACCAGTAACGACGGAGGCAAGACATTGACTATGGCTAAGAAGTTTAATTTGGCCGGTATTGTGGATACCAAGCGCATCCAGTACCAGATTTCCCCGGCGGCAACCCTGTCCAAGGGCGATGTTAAGGTATATCAGGGCAACGAGGAAGTGGCCGTTGCCTCCCTTTCCACCAGCGGCAAGTCCGCAAACTCCGGCTATATTGTGCTGAGCCAGGATATTGACCTGTCCAAGACCTACCGGGTGGTCATCGAGGGCTACGGCGAGAAGCCTGCCGTACCTACCGACATTTTCGATACCGACTACTTCGCCCAAAACTTCCACTATGACGGCGACGATTTGGGCGCTGTGATTTCCGGCGGCAATACCACCTTTAAGGTATGGGCACCCACCGCTTCTTCCGTAGTTCTGAACCTGTTTACCGCCGGTGACGGCGTGGACGCTTACAAGCGCGTGGAAATGGAGCGGGGCGACAAGGGCGTTTGGTCTTACACCGATTCCTGCGGCCACGGCACTTACTATACCTATACCGTAACCACCAGCGTAGGCACCCAAGAGGCGGTTGACCCCTACGCCAAGGCTGCCGGTGTCAACGGCAACCGGGGCATGGTGGTAGACCTTGCCAAGACCAACCCCGAGGGCTGGGAGGATTCCGCTCTGAAAAACCCCATCGAGAGCTATAGTGATGCCATCATCTGGGAAGTCCATGTAAGAGACTTCTCCAACAAGATTGCGTCCAGTCAGTACAAGGGCAAGTACCTTGCCTTTACCGAAACCGGGCTGGTGAACGAGTACGGCAAGAGCGTGGGTATCGACTACCTGAAGGAGCTGGGGATTACCCATGTCCACCTGCTGCCTGTTTACGACTACGCTACCGTCAACGAAGCCGACCCCGACAGCGGCTTCAACTGGGGCTACGATCCCAAGAACTACAATGTGCCCGAGGGCAGCTATTCTACTGACCCCTACAACGGCGAGGTTCGTATCCGGGAGTTTAAGCAGATGGTTATGGCTCTCCACGAGGCGGACATTGCCGTGGTTATGGATGTGGTTTACAACCACACCTACGACGCCAACTCCTCTTTTAATAAGATCGTACCTTACTACTATTACCGTTACACCTCCACCGGCGCAAACTCCTCCGCTTCCGGCTGCGGCAACGACACGGCTTCCGAGCGGTATATGTTCGGCAAGTTTATGGTAGACTCCGCCTCTTACTGGGTGCGTGAGTACAACCTGGACGGCCTGCGTTTTGACCTGATGGGCCTGCACGATTTGCAGACCATGCAGGAAGTGGAAAGCGCCGTACATACTGTCAATCCCAACGCCATCATCTACGGCGAAGGCTGGACTATGGGCGCAACCATTGACGGCAGCCCCCAGGCCAATCAGGGCAATATCAGCAAGATTCAGCCCACCGGCGATGCCATCGGTGCCATTGCGGTGTTCAACGATACCATGCGTGACGGCCTGAAGGGCAGCGTGTTTGATAAGACCTCCAAGGGCTATATCAACGGCGCCTCCAGCGGCAATGTGGCAAAGGTCATCTTCGGCATTCAGGGCGGCGGCGTTTCCGGCAGCGGCTGGCGAGTGACGGATTCCATGGTAATCAACTATATGTCCGCCCACGATAACAACACCCTGTGGGACAAGCTCCTGCTTTCCAATCCCGGCAACTCCGACGAGCAGAGAGCCCGCATGAACAAGCTGGGCGCGGCCATCCTGCTTACCGCCAAGGGCACTCCCTTCTGGCAGGCCGGTGAAGAAATGCTGCGCACCAAGGGCGGCGACGAAAACAGCTATAAATCCAGCGACGAGGTAAACAACATCGACTGGTCGGTGCTCCGCGAAGGCACGCTGCAGTATGAAACCATGCTGTACTACCGGGGCCTCATTGCCCTGCGCAGAACCTACGGCATCTTTACCGACAGCTCCGTTACCGTCAACGCCGAAGAGATTCCCAGAGGTATTCTGGTGGTGACCTATGACGACGGCAACGGCGGTCAGGCCCTTGTGCTGATCAATCCTCAGAATACCAGCCTGCCCTATACGCTGGAGGGCGACTGGAACCTGCTGGCTGACGGCACTCGGGCGGGCAGCACGGTGCTTGCCAGGGAGAGCGGGAATGTGAACTGCGCCGGTATCAGCGTGCGCATCTATGTAAACGATAAACTGGCAGGCTGAGAAAGGAGCGCTTATGAAAAAAGGAATCGCACTATTGCTGGCGGCGGCAATGCTCCTTACCGCCTGTGGCTGCAGCGGGAAAAAGCAGCCCAAGAATGAAAACTGCGTAACTTCCGATACCCTCTATGTACAAAAGGTAGAGGATATGCCCGAGGGCTTCATTTTGGGCATGGACGCTTCCTGCGTCCCGGCTCTGGAAGCCGGAGGGGTCAAGTATTATGACCATGAGGGCGCGGAAAAGGATGTTTTCCAGATTCTTTCGGAAAACGGCATCAATTACATCCGTGTTCGGGTGTGGAATGACCCCTACGATGCTCAGGGGCGGGGCTACGGCGGCGGCAACTGTGATATTGATACCGCCGTGGAAATCGGCAAGCGGGCTACCCGGTACGGCATGAAGCTGCTGGTGGACTTCCACTACAGCGACTTCTGGGCAGACCCCGCCAAGCAGATGGTTCCCAAAGCATGGAAGGGCATGGATATCGATACCAAGAGCGAAGCGCTGTACCAGTACACCAAGGAGTGCTTACAAAAGCTGAAGGCTGCCGGGGTGGATGTGGGCATGGTGCAAATCGGCAACGAAACCAACGGCAGCTTCTGCGGCGAAAGCAGCAGCGCCTTGGGCGGCTGGAAGAAAATCATGCAGCTCATGAGCGCAGGCTCCAAGGCTACCCGGGAGGTGTTTCCCGATGCCCTCATTGCCGTCCACTTTGCCAACCCCGAAAAGGTCACCAATTACGACAGCTACGCCAAGAATTTGGACTACTATCAGGTAGACTATGATGTATTCGCCTCCAGCTACTATCCCTACTGGCACGGTACGCAGGAAAACCTTTCTCAGGTTTTGGGAAAAATCGCTGAGACTTACGGCAAAAAGGTGATGGTGGCGGAGACCTCCTACGCCTTTACCGAGGAGGACACCGATTTCTACGGCAATACCATCGGCTCCGGCGGTGGTATCGTCAAGGACTATCCCTTTACCTGTCAGGGTCAGGCCAATCTGGTGCGGGATGTGGTGGACACCGTAGTCCATACGCCCGGCGGCATCGGCGTGTTCTATTGGGAGGGCACATGGATTTCCTCCGGCGGCGCGACCTACGAAGAGAATCAGAACCTGTGGTATACCTACGGCTCCGGCTGGGCTACCCCTTATGCCGCCGAATATGACCCGGATGACGCGGGCAAATGGCCCGGCGGCTGCGCCGTGGACAATCAGGCGTTCTTTGATGCCCAGGGTCACGCTACGGAGGCTCTGAAGGTCTTTGGAATGATGTATCAGGGCAATGTGGTGGAAAATAAGGCGGATGCCATCGAGGACACCAACCTGATTTGCGATTTGAACGGCGAGGTTGTCCTGCCGGATACGGTAAACGCCGTGATGCTGGATAACTCCAGGCAGGCCCTGAGCGTTACTTGGGAAAATGTGGACATTGCCGCCATGAAGTCCGGCGGCCCGGCAAAATATACCATTGAGGGCAGCGCCGGAGGTATGAAAGCCGTGTGCTACGTTTCCATGGTGGAATACAACTACCTGCAAAACGGCAGCTTTGAGGACGGGGAAACCGGCTGGACAGCCACCGCTCTGAAAAAGTTTGACGAGCTTCATGTGGAGGACAAGGTGACCGACTCCATTACCGGCACCAAGCATTACCACTTCTGGGGCGCGGGCACCGATGTGGTGGAGTTTACTCTGGAGCAGAAGGTGGAAAATCTGCCCGGGGGCAAGTATAACTACGCCATTTCCATTATGGGCGGCGACGGCGGCAACACGGAAATCTACGCCTATGTAAAAATCAACGGGCAGATCGTTTCCAAGGCCGATACCCAGATTACCGTATATAACGAGTGGCATACCGCGGCCATCGAGGGCATTGCATACAACCCCGGCGACGAAATCATTGTGGGCATCTATGTCAAGTGCTCCGGCCCCAACGCCTGGGGCAAGATTGAGGATGCCATGCTGAACTCTGTAAAGGAATAAAGAGGAATGCTATGAAGAAAATCCTGTCAATTTTGCTGGCGACAGTGATGATGCTGTCCATGACTGCCTGCCAAAAAGAGGAGAAGAAACCTATGGCTGATCCGGTGGATGACAACTACCGCACCATGTACCAGATATTTGTTGGCTCCTTCTCCGATTCCAACAACGACGGCATTGGCGACCTGCGGGGTATTATCAACCGCCTGGATTACCTGAACGACGGAAATATCAACTCAGGCGACAGTCTGGGCGTGCAGGGCATCTGGCTGTCTCCCATTTTCAAATCTCCCTCCTATCATAAGTATGACGCTTCCGACTATTACGAAATCGACTGGCGGTTCGGCTCGGAAGAGGATTTGAAGGAACTGATTGAAAAATGCCATGAGCGGAACATGATCGTGATTTTGGACTTGGCCATCAACCACACCTCCAAAAATCACGAGTGGTTCCAAGCCTTCCGGCAGGCCCGTATCGACGGCGATACCGCCAATCCCTACTACGATTTCTATTCCTGCGTGACCACCGACGAAAAGCAGGGGGGCATCAGCTACCAGAAGCTGGCGGCAGGGATTGATTGCTGGTACGAGTGCAACTTCTCCGGGGATATGCCGGAGCTGAACTACAACAACCCGGCTGTGAAGCAGGCCATGCTGGATGTGGCGGCGTATTACCTGAATTTGGGGGTGGACGGCTTCCGCTTTGACGCGGTAAAGTACATCTACTACGGCGAAACCTCCAAAAATGTGGCCTTCTGGACTTGGTACATGAGCGAGCTGCAGAGAATCAAGCCGGATATCTACTGCGTGGGCGAGTGCTGGTCGGGAGAGAGCGAAATTCTGGAATACTACCCGGCGCTCAACTGCTTCAACTTTGCCATGGCCACCGCCGAGGGTACGGTAGCCTCCGCCGCCAAGGGCTTCTCCATCAGCAAGTACACCCGCTACATAGAAAGCCTGCAAAGCAGTATTCTGGCGAAAAACCCCAACGGCATGGTTATGGGCTTCCTTTCCAACCACGATATGGACCGCATTGCCGGCTCTTTCGTTACGGAAAACCAAATGCGCATGGCAGCCAACCTCTATCTGCTGGCTCCCGGCTCTCCGGTGATCTACTACGGCGAGGAAATCGGTCTGCGCGGCTCCCGGGGCGGCGAGAATACGGATGCCAACCGCCGTCTTGCCATGCGCTGGGGAGATGATGACTTGGTTCGTGACCCTCAGGGGGCAACCTACCCCGACAGTAAGCAGATCAGCACTACGGTGGCGGATCAGGAGAAAGACGAAAACAGCCTGCTTTGCTACTATCAGAAGCTCATTGCCATTCGCCACAAGTACCCCGCCATCGCCAGAGGCACCTATACCGCCATCGACTGCGGGGAAAAGAACTTCGGCGGCTTCCGGGTTAGCTTCGAGGGCGAAAGCTTAGGCATCTTCCACAACAACGGCACGGAAGAAATATCCTATGACATCAGCGCTTACGGCTTTACAAAGCTGGCGGACTTCATCGGCGTATCCGGGGCCAGCCTCAAGGGCAATATTTTGACCCTCGGCCCCCAGACCAGCGCCATTGTACAATAAAAAATGTGCATACGGGTTTCATCAGTTAGCCGATAAATTAGAATTTACCGAATTGGCTATTGTAGGGCGGGGGCTTGCTCCCGCCGCAAACCCAAGGGCGTGAATTGGGTGAATGTAGGGGGCGATTGAGAACATCGCCCCGCAGAAAGCACGACGATGCTTCTACGGAACTGCGGCAAATCCGTAACACCCCAACGGGCCGATGTGGGCATCGGCCCCTACGCGCATTATTATGGTACGGCGGTAAATTCCAAATTACCCAGCAAATGATGAAACCAATCAAAAATTTTCAGATAAGGAAGTAGGCTTATGGACAATCAATTTGTTGTCAACATTATCCACCGCCCGGAGCTTTCCCCGGAGTATGCGGAAAAGGCTCTGGGCAAGGGCAAGGGCGTGCGGGATGAATCTCTGGATATTTTCCGCTTCCAGCAGGAATGTGCCCACAAAAACGGCTTGAGAACCACCATCCAGATTACCTATGCCTCCCTGTTCTCCGATGTGATTATCGAGCTTGCCAAGGAGCACCACGAAAAGTACGGCGACGAGATCGGCCTTTCCCTTTTGGGCCTGCCTTGCCCGGAGTTTAAGGCGAAATACAAGACCGAGGACTTCTGCATTTGGATGTTCGACGAGGACACCAAGCGGCAGATCGTAGACGATGTATTCGGCAAGTTCTACGATGCCTTCGGCTTCTACCCCCAGTCTACCGGCAGCTATTTTCTGGATGCCTTTACCATCAATTACATTAAGGAAAAATATCCCAGCGTAAAGTGCGCCGTAGCCACCTGCTGGGAGGAAGGCCCCAAGGCGTTCCACACCTGCAACAACTCCTGGTA
>JBJDYH010000146.1:0-3176 GCA_051867135.1 Faecousia sp.
ATCCGGAACTACATGCGCGAATTCTATGTCTATGGGTTTAAGAGCCGGGAAGAGTATGGCATCAAAAGCGCCCGCAGCTATGATAATGAGCGGCGCAGAATCGAGAGCTGGATTGGCGACTTTATGTCTTTCCATCAGGATACATCCGGGAAGAATGTATTCCTCTCGGTTGACAGCAGACGTATCCCACACAATCCGCTCCACAAGGCTTTCAAAGCCAAGAGCTTTACCGATAAGGACATCACCCTCCACTTCTATGTGATGGACCTGTTGGCGGACGGCAGCGCACTTTCTTCCAGGGAGATCGTCGATCGTATCGACGATGACTATCTCTCTCATTTCAGCGACCCCTTCTCTCTGGACGAATCCACCGTGCGAAAAAAGCTCAAGGAATACGAGACCCTCGGTCTGCTTCGCTCTGAGAAATGCGGCCGTGAAGTGCTCTACTGTAGGACGGATGACAACGCCGCTGATCTGACTACCTGGGCAGACGCCCTGGCCTTTTTCTCCGAGGAGAATCCCATTGGGGTGGTTGGATCCTTCTTGATCGATAAATTGGATCGTCCTTCTGATATCTTCCGATTCAAGCATCACTATATGCTCCACGCCCTGGATAGTGATGTCCTCTGTGATCTGCTGCTGGCAATCGACGAAAGAAGGGCTGTGGAACTGACCGTTAAAAGCCTGCGGAGTGACCGAGACTATCAAAGGACGGTCTGTCCGCTGAAGATCTATATCAGCACCCAGTCCGGGCGCCAGTATCTGCTTGGCTACCATTACCGGGGGCGTCACTTAACTTTCTTCCGGCTGGATGCCATCAAAAAGGTCACGATTGGGAATGTTGAGAAGCACTACAGTAAGTACTTAGGCTACCAGGAAAAGTTTGACCAGCACCTTTGGGGCGTCTCAACAGGTCCCGATCATAATTTGGATCATATTGAAATGACGGTCCATTTTGACCCGGGCGAGGAATTCGTGCTGCATCGCCTGGAGCGCGAAAAGCGCCATGGTACAGTCGAACTACTGGACTCGCAGACTTGCAAGTTTTCTGCCGATGTCTATGATGCCTCAGAGATGCTGCCCTGGCTGCGCACCTTCATCGGCCGCATTGTAGATCTCAAATGCTCCAGCCAGTATGTTTTGGATATGTTCCAAGAAGATTTAGCTCGGATGGACGCTCTGTACGGAGGTGGCGACGATGCTATTCAGTGAGATCTACGGAAGCTATTTCAATGTCGTCGCAGCTGTCCTTTCCGAAGCATCCGATGGGAAGTTGACAGACCGGAGAATGACAGAGCTTGTCCGGGAAAAGGCGTTTGCGGAAAGCGCACTCACAATTCCGGCATCGCTGAAATCCGGAAGCTGGCCTTTACTCGACCAGGAGTATCATTCCGTACTTCATCACAAGCCAACCATGCCGTTGACAACTCTCCAAAAGAGATGGCTCAAAGCACTGCTGTCTGATCCCAGAATCGCTCTGTTTGATCCGGACACGACCGGGCTGGAAGATGTTGAGCCACTGTATGCTCAGGACACCTTCATTCTCTTCGACCAGTACGCGGACGGAGATCCGTATGGGGATCCCGCTTACATAGCCTGCTTCCAAACAGCACTGAGGGCAATAAGTGAAAAGAGAAAACTGCGTATCCGATTCCGTGGCCATACCGGTGCTCGTCATTCGATCGAGTGTATACCTTACCGCATGGAGTATTCCTCCAAGGACGATAAGTTCAGGTTGCTGGCAACCGGCAAGCGACGGCTCAACACGATCAATATGGCTCGTGTGCGTTCATGTGAGTTGCTGGATACCTATGATCCCAAATCCATCACGCTGCCCCAGGAGAATTCCGAAGAGCTCGTAATGCTGCTTCATGACGAGCGCAATGGGCTGGAACGCGTGCTGCTGCACTTCTCCCATTTTGAAAAAGAGACTCAGAAGCTGGACGATCGGCTCTATCAGATCAAGCTCCGTTACGACAAGGACGATGAGACTGAACTGCTTATCCGGGTACTGTCATTCGGCCCGGTGCTGGAAGTCATCGAACCAAGCACGTTTGTCACGCTGATGCGAAAACGGATTGCCGTTCAAAAACAGCGCTTCTGCCAATAATCCTCCTAAGCTCAGGCTAATACCAACATTCGTCAGAAAGGCTGCACGAGAAATGACTGATAACGAAACCAATTTGACCTTACTGAATGTGAATCAGATTGTGAGCCTATTGTCCCGGGCCTATATTAAGCTCATCAAAAACGGCACCCCATTAAAATCCTTTCCCTCTGTGATGCTGTGGGGGCCTCCGGGCATCGGCAAATCTCAGGGTGTTCGCGAAATAGCGGATAACATCCAGGCAAAGACCGGGAAAAAGGTTTCCATCACAGATGTACGCCTATTGCTATTCAACCCGGTAGATCTCAGAGGCATCCCGACAGCCAACGCGGATAAAACGCTATCGGTGTGGCTGAAGCCTCAGATTTTCCAGATGGATGAAAGCGAAGATGTGATCAACATCCTCTTCCTGGACGAGATCACCGCAGCGCCGCAGTCGGTACAGGCTGCGGCCTATCAGATCACGCTGGATCGCGTCATTGGCGAACATAAGCTGCCGGAGAACTGTATCGTCATTGCCGCCGGCAACCGCGTAACCGATAAATCCGTCGCCTATAATATGCCACGCGCATTAGCCAACCGCCTCTTGCACATTACTGTGAAGGGTGATCCTGACTCCTGGCACGATTGGGCTGTCAAAACAGGCATTCACCGCTTTGTCACCAGCTTTCTGGAGTATAACCCAACCGCTCTCATGCGCTCCGATAGCCCGGAATCCTCCCTGGCTTTTCCAACCCCTCGCTCCTGGGAGATGGTCAGCAACATCCTTACCAATATCTCAGAAAACATGGATGCAATTCAGCCTTTGATTTCCGGCTGCATCGGGGCAAGCGTCACTTATAATTTTGCGAAGTGGTGCTCTCTGTTTTCCAGCCTGCCTTCAGCCGAAGACATCTTCGCCGGGAAAAAGGCCGCTGTTGAGAAGTCTCCGGAAATGCAGGAAGCCCTTCGAGCTGAGATGGTCGCTTATGCGCGTCGGCATCCGGAAAAGGAACTCATCAACAACTCTATTGCGTTCGCTTGTGATCTTCCTTGGACCTTCCGCACCAACCTCCTCCATGATTATCAG
>JBJDYH010000147.1:0-14234 GCA_051867135.1 Faecousia sp.
AACGATAAGGAAACAGAACCATGGCAAATGAATTTTATGCTCTGATGAGCAGAATGCGCTATATCACCCGCTGGGGCCTGATGCGCAATACCTTTTCGGAAAACATCCAGGAGCACAGCCATCAGGTGGCGGTGCTGGCCCATGCGCTGGCGCTGATCCGGCGGGATATCCTGCACCTTCCCACCCCGGACCCTGACCGGTGCGCCGTGGCGGCTCTGTACCACGATGCCTCCGAAATCCTCACGGGAGATCTGCCTACCCCCATCAAATACTATAACCCGTCCATCAAAGATGCCTACAAGCAGGTGGAGCGGGTTGCAGGCAACCGCCTTCTCGATATGCTCCCGGAGCAGCTTCGCTCCAGCTATGAGCATCTGGTGCTGGAGGACGACGAGGAGCTTACGCCTTTTGTCAAAGGGGCGGACAAGCTCTCTGCCTACATCAAATGCGTGGAGGAGCAGAAGGCCGGAAACACCGAGTTTGACTCCGCTGCCCAGGTGACCATGCAGGCGCTGAAGGATATGAACCGGGAGGAAATGAACTGGTTTTTGGATAACTGCCTGAGCGCTTTCAGCCTGAATCTGGATCAGCTGTAGCGAAACGGGCAATACCGGCAGAATCAGGAGAGAAAACCCATGGCTTCTATTTGGGATGAAATGTACGCGGCTGCAAAGGCAGTCCAAAAGGAACGAAGAGTTTCGGAGTATGTCACCTGCGGTGAGGTCTCCGCGGCGATTCTGTCCCGGTCTGGGAAAATCTACACAGGAATCTGCATTGACACCTGCTCCACCCTTGGAATCTGCGCCGAGCGGAATGCGATTTTCAATATGCTGACCAATGGGGAGCAGGAGATCGATAAGGTGCTGGCGCTTCTGCCGGACGGCTCCAGCGGAGCACCCTGCGGCGCCTGCCGGGAGCTCATGGTACAGCTCATGCCGAGGACCTACAAGGACATTGAAATCATGCTGGACTACAAATCGGGGCGCACCGTCAGGCTTGGCGAAATAACCCCGGAGTGGTGGATTTAAGACCGGAAGAAAAAAGGACACCAATCTGGACCGTTTCCCATCCAAATTGGTGTCTGGCTCTATGGCGGAGAGAGTGGGATTCGAACAAACTGTTTTACGGGGTAAAAACGTTGATATCAGTGGGTTTTCGGATTTTGCGTTGCGGTTTTATTACAGTTCCGAGAAGAATTCCTCGTATTGCGTACCGGCTTTGGTTAGGTTTTCTTTGCTGACCTGGGTGTAGATTTTGCGCATGGTTTGGGGGTCGGACCAGCCGCCGGCTTTCATAACGACGTCTTCCGGCATGTGAAGGTCAACAAGCATGAAGCTGGCGAAAGACTTCCTGAGGCCGTGGCAGGTGCATTTGGGGATGCCGGCTTGTTTACAAATGCGCTGAACGGTTACGTTGATTGTATTCGGGTAGCAATTGACAACATACTCCGTGGACTGATCGGCAGCCTTGATGGCTTCCCGGAGCTGCGGGAGGATGAAGGGAACCTGACGGCGGGAGGAGGAATTCTTGTTTTCCTGCTTGTGAACAAGATTGTTGTTGACATCCGTGACGGCAGCACCACGGACATAGATGCAGTTGTTTTCCAGATCGATGTCCTCCCAGCGAAGGCCCATGATTTCGGAACGCCGCAGGCCGGAAAGACCGAGGAGGATCGCGATCTCATAGCGGTTTCCCCTGGCGGCTTCCAGGAAGGCTTTCAGATCGGAGGAGGAAAGGTAAGCTGATTCATGGGCGATGACCTGGGGAAGACGGACGGATATTTTCATCCCGGTGGTTTCGGTGATGACGGAGGAGATGAAGCCCCAGGAATTTTTCAGGGTCTTTGCGCAGACAAGCTTCGATTCGGAGTTGATATATCCCTGCCATTTTTCCGGGGAGATATCCGTCACTTTTTTCTGCATTGCGGCTTTGAAGCGGAGCTTCTGGATCTTGCGATAGCCTGCAATGGTGGAGGGGGACAGAACATTCTCCCGGGCGGAGATGTAATCGTCAATTGCCTGGGAAAGGGTTTTATCAGATGACAGGGCGGCGGCCTTGGCTTTGGATTTCAGAGCCATGGCCTCCTGCTCTGCCTCTTTTTTTGTTGGCCGGGTGATGGATATGGTCTTTCCATCCACCTGGACGCGGACGAACCAGGAGCCGGAGGGGAGCTGACGGGCTTTTGGGAGTTTCATTTTTTCACTTGCCTTTCCGGGAGATATCTGCTTTATGAAATGGGCAGAGTTCCCATAGCGTGTACATATCAGAGAGGTTTCAAGTAGGTTTAGAGTAGTTTACAGTAAGTAGAGAGTAATGATAAGGGAAAAATAAAAGATTTATTGCTTTTCTATACAGTAAGTTAAGAGAAGCGTAATGAGTTGGTTGGGTTTCTGTATACGCTCTCCCGGTGTGCTCAGCACAGGGAGGGTTTTCTGTTTTGTTTCGTCTCAGGGGTAGGATACTGAGACGGAGTATTTTATTTGTTTCGCACAAAGTTTTCATTTTGTTGTTGACATTTTTAATATTTGAAACTAAAATTGAGTTGCAACGAACATGGTATATTGCCATCGCCTCCGTTGTGTCAATCAAGCCCTTGGCAGTACGCCCCCTTGAATATGGGATAGGCCGAGCCCAAGGGCTTTATTGTATTTAAATTTAAGGAGAGATAGAAATGGCAAAGACAGCAATTCTGGTAGATGGAGGATTCTATCGAAGGAAGTTCGCAAAAGGTGCAGAACACAACCCGGAAGAGGCAGCTGATGCACTTGTGAAATACTGCTACCGCCATCTTCATGAGCATCTGCGTGACCATGACCTTTATAGGATTTTTTACTATGACTGCAAACCTTGCAGCAAAAAGATATTTCATCCTCTACTTAACAGAACTGTTGACTTTTCCAAGACACCACACTATACCTGGATGAATGCGTTCCTAAAAGAGCTTACCAAAAAACGAAAGGTGGCTCTACGGCTTGGAAGTATTGATGAAGGTTCCGCGACATTTGTTCTTACTGAAAAAGCTACGAAAGATATCGTAATGAAGAAAAGAACTGTGGAAGAATTGACAGAAAAAGATTTTACTTCGTCAATCAAGCAAAAAGGTGTCGATATGAAAATCGGCATGGACATTGCTTCGTTAGCTTACAAAAAGCAGGTAGACCAAATTGTCCTTATAGCCGGTGATGCTGACTTTGTTCCTGCTGCGAAACTTGCGCGCAGAGAAGGAATAGATTTTGTCCTTGACCCGCTTGGGCACGCCATTAAGGATGACCTGTTTGAGCATATAGATGGAAAACGGTCTTGCGGAGATCCGTATGCAAGCAAGAAAACCGATACGAAAAAAGAACTCTCTTTATCAAAATAACACTCATGTGTTGCCCCTGCTTTTGCAGGGGCATTTTTTATTTGGGATACAAGCTTATATTACAGGATAAAAACACAAAATGCAACAAAAAAGAGCAGCAATATAGAATAACGGCAAATGAGAGGAAGGAGGGGCCGTTATGATGGAGTGGATTGTGGCGCTGCTGCGGATCATCTACCGGGTGCTTTTAGGGCTGAAATAGCAGCAGAGTAAACAGGTATAGTGAAACATGATCAAAGTCATTGAAAGAAGATATTAGAAAAAATCCGCTCCGGTGTTTTGCAACCAGAGCGGATTTCATAATGAAATGGATGATTATGGAACTTTCGTTTTTTGCGGCCTGTAGTATTTCCGATACACCTTGCAGGCAGATTCCAGTTTCTTGAAATCACATGATATGGACACAAGAAATTTGTTCTTATTGTTCACAACATCGAAATAGGTCATCTGCGCATGGTTCAAAATGTCTGCTTTCATTCGGTTACAAATCGCAGCTTGCCGTTTCAGCAAATCTCGATATTTTTCATCAGGCTCTGCATCAATATCAAAATCAATCAAGGCATCCTTATGTACCGGAACCATATTGTTAAAACCAAGCAAGCCATATCTTCCGCCATCAAGCTTCACAATATGTTTTCCGGGCTTGATATGTGCATGATTTGGTTTCGGGGATTCCATGGGAACAAAATAGTGGAACCCGGCAAAAACGAAAACAACGCCAACATAAGGACGCCGACTCCCTTTGTTGTATTGCACTTTGGGGTCTCTGCTCTGCAAAAAGCGAATGTAATGATCGCTGACCTTATAGATACGCAGTTGCTCCATACTGTGCCTCTCTTTCTATTCCATGAAGAATGGCGAGACAAGCGTTGCCAGTCTCGCCATTTTCAGGTCCCAACTTACGGCATGGGCTATCCGCTTTTTCAGGTCCCAACTTACGGCGTGGGCTATCCGCTTTTTCAGGTCCCAACTTACGGCATGGGCTATCCGCTTGCAATGGAGGTGATAAATGGGGAAATCCAAATATCACACATATGCGGATTTCTCCGCAAAAATATTATATCGCATTTGGTTCGATTTTTATACAGGCATTCTAAACAATATTTTACTGTATTTTATTATATATTAACACAAAAAGCAACAGAAAACAGCAGCAATATAGAATAACGGCAAATGAGAGGAAGGAGGGGCCGTTATGATGGAGTGGATTGTGGCGCTGCTGCGGAAGGCGAACGCGGAGCAGCTGCGGCAGATTTACATTTTTGTGAAAGCATTCTTGGGAGAATAAAAAGCAGCGCCGGACGGGAGGAATTCCGTTCGGCGCTGTTTTGCTATTCAGAATGAAAGTTTTTGACCAGCTCGGTCATGAAATCGATGACGGAAGCGGCCTGGTCATCGTCCAGCTCGTCCAGGGCCAGGGCGAAGGAGGAAAGAAGCCGGGCGGATGCGGAATCCTGCCGGTGGAGAATGCGGCCAAGGGCAGCGGCAAGCTGATCGGAACGGGACTTCTGACGAATTGGTTCGCCCTCTCCGGTGGAGAGCCACTCAGGGTTGTAGCCGAACTTGTCGCAAATCTGCTGGATGGTCTGGGAACTGGGATTAGACTTACCAGATAACCACATAGACACACTCGACTGATTAACACCAAGAGCTTCGGCAAACCCGGACTGCTTTAGGTTGTTGGATTCCATAATAAAGCGGATTCGTTCACCAATCGTCTGCAATAGTATCACCTCCTTATGTGTAACTAATAAACAATATATCACATATCCTTTGGAAGTCAAGAAAAATATCAGTAAAGCATAAATAGAGGGTTGACAAAATCAAGTATACATGATAGAGTATCAATAACACATAAAGAATATGTGCTAACCATAAAACGGGTTACCCGTCGGCAAATGGGGAGACAACCGCCGCCCATTTTATATACATGAACTTTGAAATTGGAATACGGGAGGTGATATGTATGTCAGGAAAAGAAATTTATGACGAGGCCGAGGATTCCGGTGAAATGTTCTACCAGAAGACCGGCCAGGAAGGAAAGGAAGAAATTAAGAAACGCATTCAGAAGCGTAAGTCTGTACTGGAAGGAATGCTCGGTTTTTGTATCGGCATCCTTACGGGACTGCTCCCGGGCGAGGCGGTCGCGTTCCTTTTTCTCGTCGGCCTGCTGCTTCTCATTTTCCTTCCGTTCATTTTCCTGTCTGATTGATTCCAGTTTGGATCTGCGGTCTTCTTCCTTCAGGAGCTCAAGAATGGCTGAATTGGAGGGGACAACAGAGCTGAGCTGAGGGTCGGCTGTGGGAGAGGTTGTTAAGAGGAGACCTGAAAACAGCATTGCTTTGAGAACGGCATCCGTTTCGGTGGGTGTGGAGAAAGTGCAAAAATCGCTCAGGATTTTACACCACAAAACGGGGGCAGCTTCACGGCGAAGGTAACAGAGAATTCGATATTCGATTTCGGACATGGTGGACATCTCCAATCAGTTGGGAATTTAGAGGGGAATGGGAGGTGAGAGGGGATGGATGCGAATGAATGTGCGGAAGCGCTGCGGGCAGAGATACGGCACAGGGAGAAAATAATCAACGACCTGTACATTGCGGGAAAGAAGTTCAACCCGGAAAAGGATTTGACAATGGAAATGCTGCGAAAGGCGCTGGAGATTGTGGAGAAAGCGGCGCAGGCTGGCGAGAAATGATTTAATTCATCTAAGGCCTGCGCCGCAGGAATCATGATAGCAGTATTTGAAGAAGGATGCAAGGGAGGTGAGAGGTATGTCGGATAAAAATAAAGACGGAGGTATGCCTGATTGGGCGTGGCGTATTACGTGGGGAATTATGATTGCCGGGATTATTTTGAACATCATCAGTATTGCAAGATTATTGATACGAAGCTGATTATGAGGGAGAAAACGGCAATGGCCGTGGTGATGATGTAACGGATGTTTTCCTTCCGGGTGCGGGAGCGAAGCGCTTTTTCCGTCAGCAAAGCGACCAGACCGTCAGGCTCGACCATAACCAGAACACCGCTGCCGGGGAGCTCTCGCAGATAATTCAAGGAAATGAGCTCATCGATGGCGTGATGATACTCAATGAGATGGCCGGTGCGGTCATAGAAGTCGCTGCGGTGTGCAGCGCTATTGAGGGATTTTTCCCGGATGTGGTTCAGAATTTCGAAATGTATATCGTCCATGTTATTACTCCGTTTCTGTGTTTTATGGCAATTTCATTTTACAGTCAGGCAGGAAGAAAATCAACGATCAAATAGAAAGAGGTGAGAGGGTGAAGGAATCTATACGAAAACTGCCTGAGGGCCAGATAAAGCAGATGAGTTCGGAGGAAGAAGGATGCATCCACATTCTTCGTGGGCTTATCAGCTATCACGAACGAATGACAATGGGGAGATATCCGGAAAGGGATATGTATCTGGATGCACTTCGGATGGCGCTGAAATGCGTGGAGGAACGATCGGAGAAACGGGAGAAAATAATACTGGAATTTAAAAAATGTACCGTATACGGAAGACGGGTGCGGGATTTCCTGCTGATGCTGAAAGCGGAACAGGAGAATTTCCGGTTTGAGATGGAAATCATGAGCCGTTTCTATCCGCAGATCGAAATCTGCATGAAGCAGGAGGAAACCGGGGAAGCCGCGCTGGAGGAAGCAATCTGCTGCGTGGAAGCGGTCTACCAGGGAATCGAGCCGAAGGTGGGAAGAAAACCGGAAATAAGGATGCCTGCTTCTTTCGTCAGGAACAGGCTGATGGTGCTCATCAACTTCTACAGCACGAAGCGGTATGGGTACTGGAAGTGCAGCAGAGGGGAGGAATGCGGGGAAAGGATGCCGGAGTGCCCGGATCAATGCAGATTCAGGGGATGGGAGGACGAATACTGCAATATGCTCCGCGAGGCTATCCGCTGTGTGGAGGTTACGGGGACTGGGGTTCCTGAGCCGCCGACAATTTCTTCAGAAGATCTTCGATGACGGAAGAAACGCAGGATTTGCACTGGGGACTGCCACTGCCGTTGATGCAAATCCAGGCGGGTTCAGTACTTGTTAGGTTGTAGGGGACGCGGCAAGTCCGGTTATCGATTGGGCATTTGACAGTGACGTAATCGGCAACCGGAATGAATTTCATCTCATTGTTTTCGAAGATTCTAATATACTCCATCTGGCATCCTTTCCCAGCGGATAGCCAAAATCAGTATAGCGAATCACGGGTAGAAAAGCAAGAATATCGGAATCCAAAAGAAAGGAAGGAATCGTTATGAGTGAGAAAATGTTGGAAAGCCTGGGAAGGCTGGAAGAGGTCATCGGTGAACTGCCGAAGGAGAAGCAGGACGTGGTCATTGACAAGCTGATGACCTACGGCCAGGGGTTTGCAGCCGGGATGATGGTCCGGGATGCAAAGCAGGATCAGAAGGGGGCGTGAGGGAAATGCCGAGAATCAAACAGAACGCTCTGGAATACGCGGCGGCGGACTTCGCCACGGAGATCCGGGTGGCGGGGGCGAAGCTGGGGCTGCACAGCGCTACGGCCATCGCCGAATACGCAGGCCTGGACCGGGATACTCTGCGCAAGCGGCTTCGGGAGCCGAAGTCCTTTAAGTTGGGGGAAATCCTGACGCTGACCATGAAGCTGCGGATGGGGCCGGAGAGCCTGGAATGTCTGACGAGGGGAGGGAAGGTATCGTGAGCGAACGGAAGCAGTGCCCGGTGGACAGGGGGAAGGTTTTGATTGCGCTGGAATGCTGCCGGGAAGGATTTTGTTGCCATGAATGCCCGTATTACAAACTGGAGGGCTGCAAGGAAGAGGCGACGGATGTTCTGGCATACATTGGCTGGCTGGAAGAACGGTTGACTTCACGAATGGACGGGAGGGGAAAAAATGCCAAAACAGATTGAGCTTTGCCATGACTGCATGGTGAAGATGCAGGAGGGATACCGGCTGGAGCAGCTGCCGAGGCCGGTGAACAACAAGATCACCTGCGGGCTTTGCGGAAAGCGCAGGTTTGGCGCCACCTATGTGGCGACGAAGATCATCCGCAGGCGGAAGAAGGAGGAGCAGGCATGAACGGGTGGTTCTGGTTCGTGATGATCTGCGTGGCGGCGGTGTGTTTGATGCCGGCGCCGGAAAGGGAGCTGCCGTGATGGATGCAACAAAATTCGACAATGAAAAGCTTCTGCGCCGGAGAATCCGGGAGCTGGAAGCGCTGCTGGGGCTGCGGGACGAGGAACAGCGGAGGATGGACCGGGAGGACGCGCAGGTTTTCGCGCTGGTACATGGGCAGAAGCTGCCGCTGAGCGAGGGCTGCATCCATGTGGTGCTACGGTGAGGATCTGTCAGCATTCGGATGAATGGGAGAGAAAACATGAAATTTTTCTCCATACAAACCACGTTGCCGCGTCAGAGAATACGGGGTTCTCTCCCTCAGTCCGCTGCGCGGCCAGCTCCCTCCCAGAGGGAGCCTTGGTGCACGCTGCCAGTTACTCATTATGTGACCGCCCGCCGGGAGCGTTATCCGGGCCCAAAAGCCAAAGCTGCGTGTGGTGCGCGGCTCGCGGGGAAGACCCGTGCCGGAGCGGCCAGACTCCGTTAACCCCATAGAAAATCCTTTCGTAAGCATGGCACCCCGGAAAGACGGGGCCGCCCCGGCGGAATCCGGGGATATGGAGCAGTGGCGCAAGTGGTCAGCGCGCCTGATTTGGGATCAGGAGGCTGCCGGTTCGAGTCCGGTCTGTTCCACCAGCGGCGGGGCATCGCCGCGCCTCCAAAGTAAGATATGCCGCACCCATAACCGCGGCACGGCGAAAGCCGCACAGGTGCAATTCCTGCGGGAATGCCCCCGGAAACGGGGGCAACTTTCAAAAGGAGGTATTTCCATGGATGGGCTGTACAATCAGAGGCCTGGGTCACATAGACGCGAGCTGGTGGCGCCGTGCAAGGGGTGCCGGGAACGGGTGCCGGGCTGCCACGACCACTGCGAACGGTACGCGCAGTACAAGGGTGTGGTGGCGGACAAGAACGCGTACATGAAGCGCAGCCACTGGGACGAATACGATCCTCTGGCGCCGAAACGGAGGCGGGATTTATGAACCACAGAATTCCCACAGACCGGGAGCGATGGATTCTGAAATGCAACGGACTGAACCCGGAGGAATACGCCGTGGTGCAGGGCGGGGAGGACTGGCTGCATCTTCTTTGCTACCGGACCCGGGACACCATCCGCATTTACCAGGGGGACAAAAAGTGGCCGCAGGAGGAGAAACCAGAATGAGAAAAAAGAAGGAAATGGACCAGCTTTCCAGGGACGCGCTGATGGCCCGCCGGTGCGGGCTTACCTACGGGAAGTACAAGGCCATGAAATACGAACGGGAGAAGCAGACCCGGGAGCAGCAGGAGAAGCTGGTGCAGGAAGCGAAGAGAAAGCGGGAGGAAAGAAAAAATGCTTGAACTGACAGCAGTGGAAATGAACATGGTCTGATCGATGTGAACGGAGGAGAAATCCAATCGATTGGGAAAATAAAAAAAGCGGTGCCGACTGACGAGGCGGGCACCGCACAACCGAACCGAAACGGAGGCTGCAAGGTGATTATACCATGGGCCTCCGAAAAAAACAAGGAGGACTTATGAACGTTTTTGAAAAGATCGCGTCCCAGCAGAAAGGAAAAGAGGGGCAGCCTTCCTATATGGTGGGGGAGCAGCTGAAGGATATCTGCCGTCGGGAGCCGGAGATCGGAGACCTGGTTGAAAAGGATCTGGACACCATAACTTTGGATGCGGTGGCCAATAAGCTAAAGGCGAGGGCGGACGAGCTGCACCAAAAGCAGAAGGGAAGCTGCGTATGTATCACACCCATGGAGGCGGAGAGGATCATCCGGGAGGCATACGGGCTGCCGGAAGCGGCGCGGACGGAAGCGAGGGAGCAGCAGAAGAAAGAAGATTCTGAATTCCTGGATCTGGCGGATTTCCTGTGAGGCGCGGCATGAAGCAGGAAGAAAAGGAAGCGATACTTCGGGAACTGCCGAAGAGGATGCCGGATGAGATGATCCGGTGGGCGAAGCGGGCGATGAGAAGCGAGCTGGGAGGCGAATTTCTGATCTGGAAGGCAGCCAGGGTAAGGGAAGACGCAGAGCTGTGCTGGATCATGGACAATGATTTGCGGGAAGGGAAAAGCGTGTGGGCGGCGGAGGTTACCTGCAGCTGCTGCCAGGAGACGTTTTATACCATGGGAGGTAGGAACAGTTTTTTCCTGGCCGTTGGGCCGGATGGGTGCAGCTACCCAGTGGACCCGAGGACAAATGATTGCGATGCAGATTATGACATCCAGTATGTGGAGCTGGGAGAAAACGACGGAGGACACTGCCCGCAATGCGGCATGGAGGCAACGGCAATACACGCAAGCCGTGTGCGGGGCGGGAGGACAAAGCGGATCCTGTTAACCAGCCTGGGACGGATCCGGGAATACGGGGTCATTTACTACTGGATGGTTGAGAACCGGATCGATGAATACGGGACCTGGTACGCGGGAAGACCAGTCGCTGCCTATGTGATCGGTAAGAATAAGGAAATCGTGAAATATGCAAGGTATCGTGGTGGAACGATGGGAAGCTGCATGAGATGTACGGAGGAGTGGAGCCTGTGCAGGAATACTTCGGATGTCCAGAACCAGCTATACAGCGACTGGGGCTCCATCAATAACCGGAAAAAGGGAGCGGAATGCTACCGGGAGACGGAGACGATGGTGGGGACAACGGCGGAGCGGACCGGGCTATATGCCATGGCAAGCTGGGGAGAAAGCGACATGCTGGGGTATCTGGCGTTCTGGAAAGCGCATCCCGGGGTTGAGAATCTGGCGGTGCAGGGGTTTCAGAAAATAGTATCCGAAATGGTGCATCGGTTTATTCCGGGCGGGTTCCGGCTGGAAAAGAGAAAGCCGCATGAAATACTGGGGATGACGAAAGAGGACTACCGGAAGGCTGCGGCGGACGGGAGGATCCGGAGCTGGGATGGATACCAGTGGCGGGACTATCACGGATTTATGGGGAAGAACCCGGAGATGGGATGGGATGACTTCCTGGAGCTGCAGAAATTCTTCGGCAATCGGCTCCATGTTCCCGGGGAGCTGGGAGAAAAGCCATGGAAGGTAAAGCGCTACCTGGAAAAGCAGGGACTGAACGGGAATAATGTGCAGTTGCTGGTGGATGTAAGGAGAATGGGAAGAACCATATACAACAGAGCGCTGACGCAGGAGGAGCTGTGGCCAAGGGACCTGCGGCTGTATCACGATCAGCTGATGGAGCTGCAGCGGGCCACCCAGAAGGAGGCGGAAATCAGAGCCTACGAGGCAGGTTTCCGGGAGGTAAAGGATGCCTATGGGAATCTGGAGTGGAACGACGGTGAGCTGGCAATTTTCCTTCCCATGAGCAACGGAGAGCTGATACGGGAGGGAGAGGTGCTGCGGCACTGCGTGGGCGGCTATGGAAAGGCGCACATTGAGGGAACGGATGTGATCTGGTTTGTGCGGAAATACAGGAGACCGGAGCGGAGCTACTACACCCTGGACATCAACATGAAAACAGGGGAAGAGGTGCAGCTCCACGGCTACGGGAACGAGCACCACGGAAAAAACAAGGAGCACAAGCACACCATACCAAAGAAGGTGCGGGATTTCTGCGACCGGTGGGAAGCGGAAATTCTGCGGCCATACATTGAAAAAAGAGAAAGGGAGAAACGAAGCGCATGAGTGAAGAAACCATTACCACCATCGGGAAAACTGCGGAGACGATCGCGGAGGGTATCCGGACAATCGTCCGGCAGACCAGAATGATCGTGCTGCAGAATGCAATGGAGATCGGACGTCTGCTGCTGGAGGCAAAGGAGATGGTTCCCTACGGGGAGTGGGGCGACTATCTGGAACGGGAGGTGGAGTTCAGCAAATCCACGGCAAACAACATGATGCAGCTGTACAAGGAGTATGGAAACAGGCAGCAGAGCCTGTTCAGCCGGGGATTTGACAGCATGATGGAGTTGCCATACACCAAGGCGCTGAAGCTGCTGGCGGTGCCGGAGGAGGAGCGGGAGCAGTTTGCGGAGCAGGTGGATGCGGCGCATATATCCAACCGGGAGCTTGACCAGGCGATCCGGGAGCGGGACGAGGCGAAGAATCGGGAGGAAGCAGCAAGAGAACTGGCGCAGGCATCCCAGGAGCGCTTTGAAGCGGAACGGAACCGGGTTGAGCGGCTGACCGCTGAGGCAAAGCAGAAGGACATTGACGCGGAGAAGGCAAAAAAGGAGGTGGAGGAAGCCAAAAAGCAGCTGAAGGCTGCCAGGGAGCAGCTGCAGAAGGCGGAGGCGGAAAAGGGAAAGGCTTCCGAGGATGTTATGGAGCAGCTGCGCAAGGACGCAGAGGCGGCGGCACGGCAGGAGGCTGTGCAGGAATACACAGAGAAGCTGCGGAAGGCGGAAAAGGAAGCGGAGGAAGCACAGAAGCGGGCAATGCTGGCAGAGGAGAAGCTAAAGGAACAAAAGAAGGATAGGGTGAATGGGGATTCTGATACCGCTGTATTCCAGGCCTATTTTACAGAGGTGCAGGGGCAGTTCCAGAAGTTGCGGGGTATGCTGGAGAAAATCAGGGCAGAGGATCCGGTCAAGGCAGAAAAGCTGAAGTCGGCGGTGTCGGCCCTGCTGAAGAAGATGGAAAACGGGCTGGAAGCTTAGGAGGACATATAGAAAAAGAAGAAGCAGTCAGACTGCTGCTGGAGGAAATGGAGCGCTGTCAAAGGGCGCCGGAGTTGAACGGGTGCGAAATGACCGAGGAATGGCAGAGGACGATTGAGGTTTGTGAGATTGCCATTGATGCCATCAGGGAGCAGGAGCAGCGTAAATGGATTCCGGTTACGGAGCGGATGCCTGATTTGATTCCACGTAAAGTAGGGACGGCGTACTCCGAAGCGGTGAATATTCTGACTTCTGAAAGAAAGGTGATGAAAGCCATCTGGGATGGAATTGATTGGACTGTACTGTTTGATTTCGGGGAAGCATGGGGAGAGGAAATCACACATTGGACACCTGTACTTTTGCCCCTGCCGGAACCGCCGAAGGAGGATACATAATGCTGGTAATCAGGCCGTGTCATATACGTCAGGCGAGGGATTCCGTCAAAGAGCATCATCGGCATAACATTCCTCCGGTTGGTGGGAAATTTGCTGTTTCATGCTATGACGGAGACAGATTGTGTGGAGTAGCCATTGCTGGAAGACCAGTTTCCAGATACAGCGATGACGGTAAAACCCTGGAAATCCTTCGGTGCTGTACCGATGGCACATACAATGCCTGTTCAAAGCTTTATGGTACGGTTTGCCGTATTGGATTTGATATGGGATATGATCGTATCATAACTTACACGCTGGAATCTGAGGGCGGCGCTTCTCTCAGGGCAGCAGGCTTTCGATTTGATGGACAAGCCGGAGGAAAGGAATGGACCGGTTCTAGGCGCAGGGATTACTACATCAGCCCGGAGGAGATGAAGTGCCGATGGGTAAAAGAAAACCAGAAAAAGAAGAGATAGGAGGAGCGACAATATGGGAGTTATCTGGTATATCCTCGGCGTGATTTCCGGTGTGATAGTGACGGTGTTTGTATCCTGCAGCGTGGTCAGCGGGAGGATCAGCCGGGAAGAGGAGATGCGAGAGCTGGCAGAAAAGCGGGAGGAATGCAGAGAAGATGGCAAAGGCAAGGATGTATGGTATGCCCCGCAAGGGGATTCCGAATAAACGGTGCTTAGACAGGCACTGGAAACAAGAAAGGAATGGTAAAAATGGAACAAAACAGGACAAGTATTCTCCAAATGGCGCGGGGCGCTATCCAGG
>JBJDYH010000148.1:0-3160 GCA_051867135.1 Faecousia sp.
ACGGCGGTAATCAGCAGCGAGAGCAACAGCAGCATCCAGGTGCAGCTCCCCAGTACCTTCTCCGCTTGTCCTTTCTCGCCTTTTCCGAGGAAGATGGAGGCCTTCGGTGCGCCGCCCATACTGACCAGTGCGGCAAAAGCGGAGATTGCCAGAATGACCGGTGTGGTAACGCCAACCCCAGCAAGGGCCTGTTTTCCCACCTCTGGGATATGCCCGATGAACATTTTGTCCACAAGATTATACAGAATATTGATGAGCTGTGCGGCCACAGCCGGAATCGCCAGCTTTAAAAAGGCCCTGGAAACCGGCATAGAGTCCAATATGGTTTTGTTTTCATTCAATTCTTTTATCACTACTTACTTCAATTCAAGAACAGCATGTCTCTCACGCCATTCCTTCGCGATGATCGCACTTCCGGCACTGGATCATGGTCGTGTCACTGTCTTCCTTGTAAAAAACGCCCGCCCATTTGCAGATGCTTTGTAAAATTGGAACAACGGATTTTCCTTTTTCCGACAGAGAATATTCCACTTTGGGCGGAATCTCATCATAGGATTTCCGCAGAACGATTCCGTTTGCGATCAGCTCTTTCAGCGTCGATGCGAGTACCGCGTCCGTGATATTCCCCATCTCCTTGCGCAGCTCACTGTAGCGGAGCGTCCCCAGCGTGGCCAGCACGCAGATGATCCGGGAGTTCCATTTGCCGCCGAACAGCTCCATGCCATATTCCAGGGGACAGCGGATGTCCTTGTCTAATTTTCTCTGATATGCCATAGTTTCCTCATCCTTTCACGATTGTCCAAGCACAGTACAGGAGAAACAATCCCAAAACAGCATTGACAGGCCTGAAATACCGCAGGTAAATTTTCTGGAGCCTGACCCCGAGAAACGCCCAGGTCAAACAGGCTATGGAGCCAATGCTGACGGCGAAAGCACCCGCCAATACCAATTCAAGGATCGTATCACAGTTGGGAATGAAGTACGCGCTGAGCAGGGAGGAAATGTAGAAATAGATCTTCACATTCGCCAACTGGAGAAGCATTCCCTCCAGAAGTGTGGGATCTTTCCGCATCGCGCTTTCCTCCGGTTTGCTGCGGAAAATATGGATTGCAAGCCACACCATGTAAATACCGCCGACGATCCGCACCACGGTTAGTGCCGGTGCAAAGATCTGATTCAGACGGAACAGGGCAGCGGAGCAGACCGCCTGCACCAGTGCGTATCCCAGACAGATGCCCAGAATCAGGGGACGACTGCGTTTCCAGCCATAGGTGCTTGTGGTATTCAGGGCAAGGATGTTGCCCGGTCCCGGTGTAAAAGAGCAGACAAGCATATATCCCAACAGAGAAGTGAAAGCCGCAGCCGTCATGGGAACTTCATTCTCCTTCATTTTATCGTGATAACTCGGAAAAAACAAGAAACTATATGTTTTATAGTAATCTGTGTTTTCAGGCTTTTTCCACACATCAGCTTCATCGAAAACAGCCCTTCAACATGCAGACACGGATGCGGAGGCTTCCGCATCCGTGTTGAAAAGTTTTCACAGGACTTTCTTGTTCTCTGCACCCGGAGTGGTGACGATCACCTTCTCCGGCGTGATGATCAGCGCACCCTTTGCCGTGACGGCGCCGTTGAACATCTTTTCAACCATAGCCTTGAAGTTTTCCACGATCTTGCCCTCGGTGACATACTCCGCCGTACCCTTGACCTGATAGCCCTCCAGATTCTGCGCATCATAGACAGAGATGGCGATCTTTCCGCCGCTCAACCGGATATTCTTCAGGGTGGTCTCCAAAAACACATCACCCACCGCCAGCTTGCCGTCTTCTGTCACGTCCTTGAACGCAACGGGAACTACGTTGGGCTCGCCGTTAGAGCATGTAGCCAGATCCCACATACTTGCCTTCAGCAGCTTCATAACATTTTCGTTCAGCATCAGAAATACCTCCGAAATCAAATTTGCTTGTTTCAGCATGCTCATTATAGGAGATTGACTCATGCCGAACAAGATATTAGCAAGTTTATGAGTCGCTCACAAATTTCATAGTGTAAGCTGTGCGGCCAAGCGAGAATTGCACACTTCCGGCCTCCCGCCTTCTGGTCTTTGCTCGATACAAGAATATGGAAAAGGCAAGTACAAACCGTAAACAGGCAGAAAAACACACCATACTCAGCCTTTGAAGCTGAATATGGTGCGTTTTTCGTTGACCGCCCCTGCCTGACAGATGCTCATTTCGTAATTTCAGGTTAAACCTGTTTTACGAGCACCCGGCAAAACGCAGGAGGATGTTCTTTTTTGCTTACCGATCCATCCCGCAGGCGGTGGCTGATTCGATCAGACAGCGGTCGTTCATCACCGCATCATAGAACCGGAAACCGCCGGAGAAATTAAAACATTCAAATCCGTTCCCGGCCAGGATGCGGCAGGCGATGTAGCTGCGCAGGCCGCTCTGGCAGATGACATACACCGGCTTACCCTTGTCCAGCTCGCCCAGCCGCTCCCGCAGCTCGTCCACCGGGATATTGGCAAAGCCGTCGATATGCCCATGGGAAAACTCCCCTGCCGTGCGGGTATCCAGCAGCGTCACGCTGCCGTCCCGGGGCAGCTTCGCCGCGTCCTCCAGATGCCACTGTTTCAGGACGCCGTTGGCGATGTTCTCGATCATAAAGCCCGCCATGTTGACCGGGTCCTTGGCGGAGGAATAGGGCGGCGCGTAGGCCAGGTCCAGGTCCTTCAGTTCCGTAGCCTTCAGTCCGGCGCGGATGGCCGTGGCCAGCACATCGATACGCTTGTCCACGCCTTCATAGCCCACGATCTGGGCGCCCAGCAGGCGGCAGGTCTCCTTCTCAAAGACCACCTTCATCGTCATCACCTTGCCGCCGGGGTAGTAGCCCGCGTGACTCATGGGAGAGAGGATGACCTTGTCCACATTCAGCCCTGCTTTTTTCGCGTTGGTCTCGTTGATACCGGTGGCAGCGGCGGTCATGTCGAACACCTTGATGACTGAGCTGCCCTGGCTGCCAAAATAGTGGCTGTCGCCACCGCAGATATTGTCAGCCACGATGCGGCCCTGTTTGTTGGCCGGGCCTGCCAGGGAAATCAGGGCATCCTGCCCGGTGACGAAGTGCTTCACCTGCACCGCATCGCCCACGGCGTAGA
>JBJDYH010000149.1:0-3149 GCA_051867135.1 Faecousia sp.
GAGAGGTCGTTTTTTGCCGGGGTCACAGAAATTTTTTCAAAGTTTTTTTCGCCCGGTCGGCAGCACGGGTTACGCTGGAGACACCCACGCCCAGAGTCTGGGCGATCTCGGTAAAGGTGCGGCCTTCGAAATAGTAGGCACGGATGATGTACTGCTGGTTGGGGGTGAGCTGCTTGATGGCCTCACGAAGGGCGTCCTGCTCGGTGTAGGCGGTCAGCGTAGGATCTTCCACGGCCAGGGCGTCACCATCAAAGTCCAGTGCATCATAGGAAACATGGCGGCGGGTCTCTGCGTGGTCGTTGTTGTAATCCTCGCGGTCCAGGTCGATGACCAGACTGCCCCAGTCATCTGCGACTTCGATTTCTACGGTTTCGGTGGCGAACTGATACTTGATTTTCATGTTTTTCTGTCCTTTCTTTGCGTGGGAAGCAAAGCAAGGCACAGAAAAAGGGCGTGAAAAAACCGCCGGAGTAAAAGCAGTCTGATGACTTGCTTCACTTCGGCGGTTAGGTCACTCGTACAGGTACGGAGCCAGGGCTCGATAATGAACGCTATTCTTTTGGTGGTGGGGCGACGCCCCCGGGGTGGTTAGCTTCCAGAGGCGGCCTTACGCTTGGCTGCCTCAATCTGGGCAAGGACATCGCAGAGCCGGATCAGCTCTCGCTCCTTTCCTTGTTTTGATTCCAGATACACTTCATCGCCGTCGATGATGGCATCGAAGACTCGGGGCTTTACCGGCTTGGTGCTGGAATTGTTTCTGATAGGCTGTCTAATCATATCTATTAACCTCCTTGGTCGATATGTCACGGTGGTGGATAACTGATGTAAGCGCGTTAGCAAACTTGCGAACACCAAGAGCAAAAAAGACAGCGGGCATGAAACCCGCTGTGCTTGAGCGGTTAGATAGCAGGGATAAGGTCGAAAGCCATGAAGGCATCCAGCTGACGCCGGTCAAGTTCTTGATCCTGGCGGATGTATCCCAGCTCCTTCAGACGGTAAGTAGCGGCCTCGGCGGAGACATCGAAAGTATGAACCACATCCTGGATAAGGCTGAAGTAGTCCTTGATTGAATTATTGGCGTTGGGGTATCGCTTTGCAACAATCCCAACAGCAGTGAACGGCATGAGGATGGCGGAGGACAAGCGGTTGGCCTGCCATTCCATGCGCTCTTGATCCGTCCAGTCTTTAGGATCGGTTTTCCTGGGGGTAGTGCTGTCAACACGGCACTGGATCATAGGAGGAAAGGGCGTGTCGAAGATAGACATCTGGTCCGGGTTATAAGAGAAGAACCCAGAATGAAGAATGTCGTGGCTGGCCTCGTGGCCGAGGGTGAAGCGGTAGCGGTGCTGCTGGTTTTCTTCCAGCAGGCGGTTGTCGATGATGACAGTCCGCGCTTTGGCAGTAATGTACTCAGCCCGCTGGTTGACGGGATCGAAGACCGGCACCTTATTGGTGTCGTTGAATACAGTCATGCCGAGGTAGATCCCATTGTGGGAAAGAAACTGGTAGTCAGGCGTCATGCCCAGATAGCATTCGATGAAGCTTTCGACATCCACGGGGGCGGGGTTCTTCAGGACTTCAGGTTGGAAATCGCGGATGAACTTTTCGCCGAAGGCATCCAGTTCCTTTTTACTGACAACAGGAACACCGTTCTTCTTGACTCTGAAGGAGGGAGTGTACATAGGCAGATATTACCCCTTTCGCTGCTTGAGTTCCTCTACAAACCTCAACCAGTCAGCCTCGCTTGCGTCCAGGTCACGAGCGGTGCGCAGTGCTGCGGAAACGTAATCCCTTTCCATGATGTATTCAGGAAGGTCAGGAGCGACCGTGTTGCGCATCTTGCCAGCCAGATCAAGCATGACAGTTCTCTCTTCGTCAGAGAGGAGGAGAATCTGCGCGATCTGATCCAGCTTGTCCATTTCGGGAGGATTACGGCGACCCTTTTCGATGTCGCTCAGGTAAGGAGCAGACATCTTAAGCATCTCCGCCATCTTGCGAAGGGTAATCTGTTTAGCTTCGCGCTTCTTCTGGAGGAACTCTCCAAAGTTCTGATACTGTGTACTCATAACTGTTCACCTTTTCTTTTCAAAATAGCCCTACACTAAAAAACGATGGAAGATTACAAATCCAAAAAACTTTAATACTCAAGGGCTCCATACATTCAACTCACGGTGAATCGTAAGCAAATAAGCGTGTACGCTAATTTGCTAACACAGATTATACTCACCGAGGGTGGGCTTGTCAAGGGGGAAAGGTGAAATTTTTCTGCTGGTTGCAGCTTGGTCATTTGAACTGCTCCAGCCAGATCAAAAAGTCATCCGCCTTGGCTGATCCGTCTGCCAACTTGATTCTCCATTCTTTCATTCCTTCTGTCAAGGCGTCGAACTGCTGGCGCTTTTCTTTGTCATGCGGATGACGCTTGGTCATCATTTGATGTCTCATATAGGCTCTGCGGTATTCCTTGGTTACCACATCATTCTTTTCTTTGTTTGCTCGAGCTACTTGGGCACCGATATCTTTGCAGCTCTTGACAGGGTTCTGCGGAGAAGAATACGAGCAGTAGATTGTATCGCTTCGACCTTCTGGAACAAAGAAATGGCCGCAGTTGGAGCATTTGATAAGCCGCTGCTCATGTTGGATACAATTGGCGATTTCAAACAAAATCAGGGACAAGGAGCTTTTTATGGTGTACAGATGCTGGAGATCATTTTCCATAGCTATGATCCGGAAATCGATATGCTGCATATCCATCATGTCGCCGTAGAACTGGCTGCAAGCTGAATATACATTTTCACGCTGTTGCTCTTGTCCAGCCTGCTCATCGAAAATATGCATGAACATATATTTTACATTCACGTAGGTCAATGCAAAACTGAAGTAGTTCGAGAGCATCATCTGAAGAAGGCTTTCACAGCCAAAGGTTTTGTATGGGGTTCTTTCAAAAATAAACTGCTGAATGGCATCTTCTTCGTTTTCTACATAGTGGCCGTCTATGAGTTCAGCCAAGCGATCCTCACGAATTGCATTGATCCAGTCATAAGTATTATTCTGAAATTCTAACGAAATCATTGTGGCGGTAACTGGAGGGAACGCATCGAAGAGCTTGTCGTGAAATTCAACGATTAGCTTTGCCGCGGAATCGGCAGTTA
>JBJDYH010000150.1:0-3143 GCA_051867135.1 Faecousia sp.
CGTATATGCATCCAGATGTACCTCGTTGCCATCCCATTCAAGCTGGGATAGGTCTCGGTCTGAGGTTACAGGATGTTTATCCATTCCCCAAAACGAAGCAACGCCCCAGTATACTCTACCTGCAGTATCGGTTTTGTGCCAAATGGGGTATACATTATTTTGAGAAACGCAATCCGATAAATCAATGAAATATCTATCAAGGAGAGATTTCATACTATGATTTGTTTTCATACAGCACACCTCTTAAGAATTATTATACCATAAATGATGCGGCTCCTCAACATTTTGTGAAATTTGGCTGCGCCCGCTTCTGCCAATAGGAAACACCACCCGGAGGGGTGGGAGGTAGTCTGGGACGGATGAGGGATTCGATGAAATCAAGGTGTCGCCGCCGTCGAGACCGGCGGCAAGCAAGGCTCCACCGGAGCCTTGCATTAAAATAGGTTCTCATCCCTCATCCTCTGCCAATAAGAAACGCCACCCATTCGGGTGGCGTTTCTTATTGGCAGAGGATGAGGGATTCGAACCCCCGCGAACGGAGTCAGAGTCCGGTGTGCTACCGTTACACTAATCCTCTGTATCGTTACGACTCCGTTGTGGCACGGGTATTATTATACCCAAGATATGCAAAAAGTCAAGAACTTTTTTCCATATTTTTGCGTTTTCGCGATTTACGCCGCAATATCAGAATGCCCAAAACCCTTGTTTTTATTCCACTTCCCAAGGGAAGGGCTTTCCTTTCAAAACACTGTCTTTGATATATCGGAAGGTTTCTTTTTCCCCTTTGTCATTTAGCATAGTCAGCAGATAGCCCAGCTCTTGCCGGGTCTGGGGGTGCATCAGGTGCTTTTCCCGGCTGCCGTCAAAATAGGCAAGGGCAGAGCCGTCGGTGTAGTTTTTTCCTTGGTACACCATGCAGGCGGCACGGCGATCCATCACCATCTCCACCAGATACTTCCGGGGCATGGGCACGGCTTCGTATTGCCGGGTTTCCCGGCTCATATCCGTCCAGTATTCGTAGTGGTGGCGGTTGCGGCCCTTGTGGTGAATCCATGCTTCGCTGTAGCCCTTGATTTCCCGCTCGGCGGCGTTGGGGGAGCGGGTTCCCTGATAGTATTTTGCTCCTACCAAAAACTCCGTAGGGCTGTACTTGGAAAGGTCATGGGTGAGCCCCTGCCATACAAGGCCCACCCGGAAGCACCCGGCCATCACCAGATGGCGGTGGTGGGTAATGGTTTTCAAATGCTGCCAAGCCTTCATGGCAATCCCTCCCTTGATAAAAACTGCCCTTTATTATAAAACAATCCGCAGGGAATTGCAACCGCCATATTTTTGTGGTATAGTAAGAAGCAACCATCCTGTAAACAGATAGGAGCGATGCCCATGAGAACCATCACAGCCAATGAAATTACCACCGCCGTTGCCGAGCTTTGCGTTCAGGCAAATCTCCGTTTGCCTTCGGATGTGGCCGCCGCTTTGGAGCAGGCAAAGCAAGCTGAGCCTTGGCCTCTGGCAAAGGACACCTTGGGGCTTTTGCAGGAAAACCTGACCATTGCCCACAGCCGCAATTTGCCCATCTGTCAGGATACCGGTATGGCCTGCGTATTTGTAGAGCTGGGTACGGATGTGCATATTGAAGGGGATTTTGAAAACGCTATCCATGAGGGCGTTCGCCGGGGCTATACCGACGGCTATCTGCGTAAGAGCATCGTTTGTGATCCCCTGCGCCGGGGCAATACCGGGGACAATACCCCCGCCGCCATTACCGTCCACTTGGTAAACGGCGACGGCTGCCGCGTGACCGTAGCCCCCAAGGGCTTCGGCAGCGAGAACATGAGCCGTATCGCCATGCTGAAGCCTGCCGACGGCGTGGAGGGCTTCAAGAATTTTGTTATCGATACGGTTCGTCAGGCGGGTTCCAACCCCTGTCCGCCGGTGATTTTGGGCGTGGGTGTAGGCGGCAGCTTCGACAAGGTGGCCTACCTTGCCAAAAAGGCGCTGCTGCGCCCTCTGGATATCCCAAACCCTGACCCCTATTATGCCGCCCTGGAGCAGGAATTGCTGGAAAAAATCAACCGCCTTGGCATTGGCCCGCAAGGCTTCGGCGGCAAGACCACCTGCCTTGGCCTCGCCATCGAGAGTATGCCCACCCATGTAGCGGGGCTGCCGGTTGCCGTGAATGTATCCTGCCATGTTACCCGCAGAGCAAGTAAGGAGATTTGATATGGAGCATAGAATTACAGTTCCCTGTGACAGCGCCGCATTGGCAGACCTGAAAGCCGGAGATCGGGTGCGGCTCACTGGTACGGTCTATACCGCCCGGGATCAGGCCCACAAGCGGATGGTGGAAGCTCTGGATAGGGGAGAAGCTCTGCCTTTTCCCATCGCGGGCAGCGCCATTTACTATGTAGGCCCCACCCCCGAACGCCCCGGGGATGTCATTGGCTCCGCAGGCCCTACTACCTCCGGGCGTATGGATAGCTTTTCTCCCCGGCTTCTGAGGCTGGGGAACCGCGTGATGATTGGCAAGGGCGCGAGAAATCAGGCGGTAAAGGATGCGGTCAAGGAAACGGGCAGCGTATACCTTGCCGCCTTGGGCGGTGCCGGTGCGCTGATGGCGGACTGCATTAAGAGCATGGAAATTGTGGCATGGGAAGACTTGGGCTGCGAAGCCCTGCGCCGCCTGCAGGTGGAGAATATGCCTTTGACCGTCATTCTGGACAGCCACGGCGGTGATCTGTACGAAGATGGCCCGGGAAGCTATCTTGCCTCCCTGTAAAAAAACGCCTTTTCGGGGGCAATCTGCCCCCGAAAAGGCGCAGTTGCGAAAGAAAACCCTTGACAGAGTTTGTTTTATTTGATAGAATACTCCTTGTGATGGTGCCGCGGCACCTGCGATATTATGGGCCCTTAGCTCAGTTGGTTAGAGCCTCCGGCTCATAACCGGATCGTCCCGGGTTCGAATCCCTGAAGGCCCACCAGTTTATTCAGGCTTTCGCCTTTTGATACATATAGGGGTATAGCTCAATTGGTAGAGCGGCGGTCTCCAAAACCGTAGGCTCAGGGTTCAAGTCCTTGTGCCCCTGCCAGAAAAAGGGGCTGTAAAGAAACAGTCTGCGAAAAACGGAGGATTCCAGAGATGG
>JBJDYH010000151.1:0-3126 GCA_051867135.1 Faecousia sp.
TCGGATGCTGACCATCATTTTCGTGGTACATAATGGTACGGGTATCACGGTCAACGATAAAGGCCAGTTGCTCCTGCGTTAATCCCTCCCGCTCCCGGGCTTTTTTGATTGCAAGACCGATTTCGTGGAAGTCAAACTTGCGTTCATCCCGTTCAATTTTCATAGCATCACCACCTAATGTAATTTTACATTTCGGGTAATAGTATTTGAACGGCAGTAAATTTCATTCTACCTCATATTTAATTTCACTTTTATGTGTTGAAGAAACGGGAAAATGACAGTACAATAATAGCGGTACTTCGGGACAGTTTGTCCCAAAGGAAAAATTCTATTTTTGTGTAGTTTTTTGCCTTGGATTGCAAGTGTATAAGTAGAGGGTGCTTTGGGGCATTTTGTCACGAGGCGCGAAACAGAAAGAAAGGAGGGCGATGCGTTGATGGAGGACGAAAAAATCATAGAGCTATTCTTCGCCAGATCAGAAACGGCAATCAGAGAACTGGACAGCAAATACGGAAAAGTCTGTTACAGTATTTCCTATAACATCTTGAATAACAATCTGGACGCGGAGGAATGTGTGAACGATGCCTACCTTGGCACTTGGAACGCGATCCCTCCGCAGCGGCCCAATCCGCTGCTGGCCTTTGTCTGCAAGATCGTCCGTAGGTATTCCATCATGCGGCATCGCGCAAATACGGCTATGAAACGGAACGGCGCTTATGATGTGGCCTTGGAAGAACTGGAGCATTGTCTGGCCGATCCGGTGACGGTGGAAGAAACTGTTGAAGCGAAAACGCTGGCCCGGATCATTGAAAGTTTCCTTGATACCCTTTCGGAAGAAAACCGGGTGATCTTCATGCGCCGCTACTGGTTTTCGGACAGCTACGCCGATATAGCAAAGCATACCGGCATGACGGAGAAAAATGTATCTGTCCGGCTTACCCGCACCCGGAAACAGCTCCGGGAGTATTTGATAGAGAAAGAGGTGTTGGTATGACCGCGAGTGTCTTTTCTGATGCTATGGGCGAGATCAGCGAGAAATACATAATGGAGGCTGTGGCCTACCAGCCGAAAAAGAAATATATCATCTGGCCCCGTGTGCGATCCGCTGCGGCCTGTTTCCTCTTGGCGGTGCTACTGACCGGGAGTGCGATCCTCACTTTCAGCGTTGAGGCCCGGGCCGCTTTCTTTGGCTGGGTGCGTGAACAGTACGAAAACTTCTATGTGTACTTCTTTGAAGGCGAGGCCGCCGTTGCCGATCCTGCAAAATATGAATTGGGTTGGGTGCCGGAGAATTGTGTTTTCGTTACTTCCTACGAAACTGCAGGTGGAGAGGTTTATATCTATACGGACGAGCGCGATACGCTGATCCAGTTCTCCTATATTTCCGATCCCGATAATACAAACATATATGTTATCCATGATGGAGCAGAAGAAATTAAAGTAACTGTCAATGGTCATCCTGCGGAAATTTTCATTTCTCCCAGCGAGGAAAATACGGATGGTATCGTATGGACAGACCCTGACACAAATACGCTTTTCTTTATCTCTGGGCATTTCGATGAAGAAACATTTATCCGAATGGCTGAGAGCGTGAAAGAAAAGGAATGATATTAGCGAGGATAATTGTATGAATAAGAAAACCTATAAAACCATTGCAATCATTGCATTGGTAGTATCCATAATTGGATTAGTTTCTTTTGTTGGCGGTATCAAGCCTGTCAATATCGGTGCATTTGTTTTCCCTTTGCTGGTTAGTGGCATTTTCTTTTGGCTCTATAAAAAGAAAACATATTAGGATTAAGTCCACTTTGGGACATTTTCTTCCAAAGCAAAAGGCGCACAAAAAAGGCACAAAAAAAGAGGAGGATAACCATGTATAGAGAACTCATTGGCGAGCTGATTAAAAACAACGATTGGGCGCAGCTTCAAGAGCCTTGCACGGAAAGAGATATAGACAAGGCTGAAAAATATGTCGGGTACACATTCCCCGATGAACTAAAAGCTCTACTTCGAGAAACAGACGGTGATCGTTGGTTCTTGCTGTCCGTAAATGAAATTATCGAAAATGTTGAGCGCAACAGAAATATCATGGCTGAATACTTTGAGCCGGACGAGTTTTTAGAAAAAGTGGACAGACATATTTTCTTTGCCACAAACGGGTGCGGCGACTACTATTGCTATCGTATTTTGCCAAACGGAGAAACCGATACCGCAGCAATCTATCTTTGGGAACACGAACTTTTTGAAACCCATGCTGTTGCTGAAAATATGACAGATTTGATTGTCAAATACTACGGCGGCGAGATTTAATTCATAAACGGTAGATTGAGACAATTTGTCCCAATGTCCTACACCATAAGGGAGGGAGGAATACTTGAATAAATCCATTCTAATTATCAACGCAAATATGGCCGCAGTACAAACCATCAAGCATAATCTGACCTTCCCAAATACAGAGATCGTCTGCGTGTCCTCTATGCACGATGCCTTGCAGACCTTTATCAAGACGGAGTTCTGCTTGATTATTCTGGACGCTGGCATTTCTGCCGAGGACGATCACAAGCTGCTGAAGGCCATGCGAAAGGCCCGGACAACCCCCATTCTGATCCTGTCCTCTCAATCCTGCCATGTGGAACGGTTAAAGGTGTTTCAAGCCGGAGCCCACGCCTACATCGGGGAGCCGTATTCGTTGGAGGAATGTCTTGCCCAGGCACAATCCCTTATGGAGCTATATTGTGACCTTAAACCCCAGCGGGAGATCTGCTATACGCTGGCTTTTGGAAAAGACCTTGTGATTGATCCGCAGACCCGACAGGTGTTGCTCAATGGGCAGGATCTGCAACTGACCCGGAAAGAATTTGATCTGCTGCTCTGCCTTGCCAGTAACCCGGGACAGGTTTTTAGCCGGGAGCAGCTCTATGACCAAGTATGGGATGAACATTCAGCGTACAATGTGGATGATGTAGTAAAAGCACAAATTAAGCTGCTGCGGCAAAAGCTGTCCACCACGGGACGGGACTACATAAAGAATGTTTGGGGCGTTGGGTATTGTTTCCACAACGAGTCTGCCCAACAAACTTGAATTTGCGGAGGCAAGTGGTATGGAGGAACAAATCCTTAATTATT
>JBJDYH010000152.1:0-3111 GCA_051867135.1 Faecousia sp.
AGTTCAATTTGCAGCCCGGAGAATTCGTTGCCACCATCGACTGCAAGCGGTGGGGAAAACGGAAGAAGCTGATCACCTACATGACTTTTGCGGACGGCCGCAGAGTTGTAGCCCCAACCTGACCCCGGAGCCGATATGAGGGGCTGGCCAATATGGAGGTCGACTCAAAAATCCGTGTGCTGTATGAGGAGAACCGAAGCGGAACGCTCTGCATCCATCGAGTGATTCTGTTGGCGGATCCGACGGCTGGATCGATGTAGCTCATCGTGGATGAGAGGTATTGAAATGCAGTAAAGGCTAACGAATTACTATGTTCAGCTGCGTATGGATGAGAAATGAAGCGATAGATTCTAATGACAACTTAACTTGATGCTATTTTGCGATATAGCTGCAAAATGAAGTATAGAATATTGACAAATGGGTATAGTGAGAGTATTATGTATAATATATTTTGCGAGAAATCTGCAAAATGGAGGTAATCATATGCTATTAGAGTTCCAAGCAAAGAACTACCGGTCTTTTCAGAATACCCTCACTTTTTCTATGACTCCCGCTCCCAAGCAAAAGGGGTTGGACTATAGCGTCCTTGCAGAGAAGATCGGAAGTACTACGTACAAGGCCCTGTCTTCTGCAGTTATTTATGGTGCAAATGCATCAGGTAAGACAAATATCATCGGTGCAATGGATACACTGCGCTCCATCATTCTGCGTGGGCATATCAATAATGCGGAGCCGTCCAATACACCTAATGCAGCATCTTGCATTCTCGAGATGATTCCATTTATCGGTACTAAGGATGCAGCACCGGTTGAGTTCGGTATAAAATTTACGGAAGACGGCATGATGATTGAATATCATCTGTCTATGATGATTGGTAGGTTTCTTGAGCAGGATTATCCCCGTGAGATCACTTATGAGCGATTGGATGTGAATGGAAAAGAGGTATTTATTCGGGACAGCAATTTGAAGCTGAATTTGACTTCGATTCGAAAGCTTCTGAATAAGGGAACCAGCAAGAATAAAGACAGCATTGGAGAAATTGCGGAAAACAGCCTGTCCCCGGATGAACTCTTCCTGACCAATGGTTTCAAAGCGATTATCAGTAAAAGCCTGGTTGCTACAATTACGGATTGGTTTACCAATAAGTTTATGATCATCTATCAGGCAAATGCTGTCCAGCTTACCCGGAAGTACGTGAACCCCAAGGAAAATACGATCTATGTTGAAAAAACTTTGAATGAAGCAGCGGAGGCATTTGGAATTAGTTCCAACGCGCTGGGATTTAAGTCATCCAAGTCTGGAGAGGATGCTGTGCTGTACTCCCTGTTTGAGCAGGGGAATAAGGGAATGGCAATTCCTGCGGATGTGTTTGAATCCTATGGCACAATCCGTTTTATCAATGAGTTCCCCTTGGTGATTCGCGCTTTGCTTACGGGAGCAGTGCTGGTAGTGGATGAGTTTGATGCGTCCATCCACCCCATGGCTTTGATGAACATTATCAACATCTTTCACAATGATGATATTAACAAGAAGCGGTCTCAGTTGATATTTAATACCCACAATCCAATCTTCCTGAACTCAAATCTTTACCGCAGGGATGAGATCAAGTTCGTCGAACGGGATGATGTGACCCATGCCAGCACCCATTATGCTCTTTCTGATTTCAAAACTGCCGGTGCCTCTGGCGTTCGAAATGGCGAAGACTACATGAAGAATTACTTTGTGAGTCAATACGGTGCGATCAAGGATGTGGACTTCTCCACCATTCTGGAAGCCCTGATGTCACAGGAGGTGACCGATAATGGGTGAGAGAAAGGATACTAGAAAGTACACATTTACGGTGGAGGGCTGGACGGAGCGCTGGTATCTGGAATGGTTGCGGGATCAGATCAACAAATGCCAGGAAGCGGCATATACAGTATCTATTGACCCCAAGGTGCAGCAGAGTCCTATAAAATTTGCCAAAACAGTTAATCCTTTGGCGGTTCCGAATGCGGTTCATATTTGTGACTATGAGAGCAATGATGAGGATCATATTCGCAAATTTCAGGATATCCTAAAGCAACTCAAAATGGCCAATAGCCTGAAAGGCCGTTCGTTCAAGTACAGTCTTGGGTATTGCAATTTTACTTTTGAACTGTGGATGATTCTCCATAAGATGGACTTTGGAGGGGCAGTTGCTCACCGTTCCAGGTATTTAGACCCCATAAACAAGGCGTATGGAACAGATTTTGAGGATCTGGATAAGTACAAGCACGAGAAAAACTTCAAGAGTTGTCTTGCAAAACTGACCTTGGACGATGTTCGGGCGGCGATCAGAAGGTCGAAGCGGATTATGGAATCCAACCGCCAGAACGGTCTGCGGGAAAAGGAGTACATGGGTTTCCGATATTATTCAGAGAATCCCTCCTTGACGATCTGGGAATGTGTCGAGCTGATTCTGAAGGATTGCAAACTTCTATAAAACTGAATATAGAATAAATCCCGGAAGGTATTGTAATGATAGCCCTTTCTGTTTCCCGATAAGTAAGAAGAATTGCCAGTGGAATGCTAAAGTGGAATGCTCTGCCGGGTGGTTTTCTGGCAGAGTCGATGTGCGGCGGTACTTGCCAGCAACAGACAGGTGCAGCCGCAGCCCTTTGCCATGGAATGGGGATATCACCTCTCAGACGGAAAACGGATCATCAATGCCAGAAGTGAAACTGCCGCGCAGAAAGCTATGTTTGCCGATGGCATTCGCCAGCGGCGGTGCCTGATCCCGGCCCAGCATTACTATGAGTGGGACAAGGCTGATGGACGGAAGGTGAAATACGCCATCGAGCCGAAAGGTTCGGATGGATTCTTTCTTGCAGGAATCTATCGCATGGAAGCGGGAAAGCCTGTGTTTACGATCTTAACCCGGGAGGCGGCAGATGGTATTGCCTTCATCCATGAGCGTATGCCGGTGATTCTGCCAAATTCAGCAGCGACAGACTGGCTGAATCCCAAATACCACGGCGACGATATTCTGAAGGCAGCCATGACCCAAATGAAATATGAGGCCTGCTGATTAAGGCGGCGCATGACCATTGTGTGTTATGCGCCGTTTCATAATAGCGGGACATGAGAAAA
>JBJDYH010000153.1:0-13957 GCA_051867135.1 Faecousia sp.
AGCATCGGATTCCGGTTCCGAGGGTTGGGGGTTCGAGTCCCTTCCGGTGTACCAACAATAAAAGCCATCCCGATGGGATGGCTTTTATTGTTGGTACACCGGAAGGGACTCGAATAATATAGATGCAAGGCTCCGGGGGAGCCTTGCTCGCCGGGTAGGGCCCCGGCGACACCTTAATTTTCTTCCGCTCCCAGCGGAAGAAAATGCAAACGAGTCCCTTCCGGTGTACTCCACACTCTAGCATGAACGGAAAATCTATAGCGCTTGCACCAAAAGCTTTCCGCGACCTCACGGTGTTGTTATTGCAATTTCAGTACAGGGGATAAGCGCCGTGCCAAAGTCAATGCCAGTCCAAGTTTCATCAGGTCAGGAATGATAAAGGGTATGACGCACCAGGCAAGAACCGTTGCAAGGCCCACGGCTTCATTTGCCCGGGTGTAGACAACCATAAACCATGCGGTTCCAAAAGCGTAACACACAGCCAGGCCAATCACCATAGCGAGGATTTCTACCCAGAGCTTTTTCCCCAAGAAATGAACGATCAGCCAGTAGACAAGCCCCATAAAAACAAAACCAACGATATATCCGCCTGTGTTGCCAAGGAGAATACCGATTCCGGAAGTAAACTGCGCAAATACCGGGATACCAACTGCGCCAAGCAACACATATACGACAATAGCGACTGTCCCACGCTTGCCGCCCAAAGCTGACAACACAAAAAATACAGCGAAGGTTTGCATTGTAAAGGGTACAGTAGTTGGTATGCTTATCCAAGAGCATACCGCAATCAGAACTGCCCCCAATGCGATGTAAACCAAGTCAACTGTCCTAAAATTTTGCTTTATTTCTTTCTCGTTATTCATAGGAAACCTCCGTGCTTCCGCAAAGCGCAAACCATTGGCAGCTTGCGCAAATGTTATGAAATTCCTCGGTTTCAAAAATCCGTTCCCGCGCCGTGCACGCAGCTTCTGTCCACGGAATACTTTCTCCGGGTGAAAGGCTGCAGATACGCGCAACAGCGCTGTCCATGAAAGCCACTTTTTCAAGGGAAGTGCAAACACCGTTTTGATTATTCGGACACATTTTGCAAAGATCATCACACCCTTGCGCAAGGGTTATTGGGGTATTGGGATTCTCTCTCAGCGCCGAAACAATAGATTTCATATGCGCGGTGAAGTCTGCATTATATCCATGACCTGAAAATTTCTGAATACAAAGAAGGTGGTGCGGTCTTAAATTCATTTTCCAATCTCCTTTGACATAAACCGTTCGATTGCTTCATCGTTTCTGTGGACACCTCTATCGTCTGAGTTATAGCACAAAAGCAGCAAATTGTCAACTTATAGCAAAGCATAGGTTGACAATTTGCTGCTCCCAAATGACGGATTGTCAGTCTAAAAACGGATTTCACCGGAAAATAGGGTAATGATTTCACCGTTTTCTCTTTTTACAATCAAATGCCCGGCAGAATCCACATCCATCGCAGTCGCCTTAAATTCCATCTGATTCTGAATAACGGTGATTTCCTTCCCCAACATCATAAGCCTTTTTTTATACTTTTCAAAAATCTCTGTTTCCCTTGGTGAAGTCTCGAAGCCCAAAATCCGGTTTATGATTTCCGCGGAGAGTTTGTTTCTCACGCCGGGCATCTTTTCGTCAGGATAGATGGAGGCCGCGATAGATTGCAAGTCACCCGGAAAATCTTCTGTGCGTACAGAAACATTGATCCCAATGCCGAGAACAACCCAGTCAAAACCGCCGCTTTCAAAGTCGGTGACTGCTTCCGTTAATATCCCGCACACTTTTTTCCCGTCAATAAAAATATCATTGACCCATTTGATTTTCGGTGCTTTGTCTGAAATACTTTCTATCGCTTCGCAGACCGCTACCGCGGCAAAAGCAGTTACAGCAGTTGGATTTTCAAAGTGCAATATTTCGGGGCGCAATACAATACTCATATATAAGCCGCCGGATGGTGAAAAGAAATGGCGCGAATTCCTGCCCCTGCCCATGGTTTGACAATCGGAAATGATGACTGTACCATGCTCGGCACCTGCGACAGCCATTTCTTTCGCGGTTTTGTTCGTGGATTCTAAGGATTTGAATATCTGAATTTTATTCGCATAAGGTTGACTTTTTTCGGAAAGAAACGACTTTATCCCCGGTATAGAAACGATATCATTTTCGTCGGAAAGGCAGTATCCTTTATTCGTGACAGCAAGGATATGATAGCCGTCTTTTTGAAGCTCCTTAACAGCTTTCCATACGGCATTTCTTGAAATGCTTAGTATTCCGGCAAGGCGTTCGCCGGATATGCTTTCTCCCCGCTGCTGTTCAAGCAACTCTAATACGCGGTTTTTTGTGCTCATTTTGCTTTCACCACCCTAACAATTCCCATAATAACATATTTCCCGCGAATTGTCACCCTGATAGTTTTTTATGCTTTTCATCCTTGTATGGGCATTCTCTGGCAAAGGGTGATGCTTTTCTGTGTAAAAATGCTTTATTAAAGCTGCATTTCCAACAGAAAATGAGAGGGGCTACATCCTCGCTTTTTATAGCAGCCTATACAAGTTCTTGTCCGTCCGTATTTCTCGCCCTCTATGCGTAGTTCCTGCTGTAGGATAGCAAATATGTGGGTTTACAAGAAGTGCGTTGATGTGGTATTATGATAAAAACAGAATGGAGGTGCTATTATGGGAAGTTGGTTTTCAAATATCCATATTCGGAAAACCGATCATATTACGGAAGAAACAATTTCAGAGTGCGTAACGAGAATCATGTGCGGACAAAAGTATCATCCAATCCCATCTGAGGAAGATGCGGATGCGGTGGTTGCGGTTTTGTCTTTTGAGGATTCCCAATGGATTTCTGTCTGCTCCCATTCCCTTGCCCACGATGACCCGGAATCCTGTGCGCGTGTAGCGGCACCCTTATCTTCGGAATTGCATACGGATGTGATGGGAATTGCCTGCTTTGACAGCGATTACCTCTACCTGAATCTATTGAATACAGATGAACAGATAGATGCATGGGTTGGAATTGGCAGAGGAAAGGATGTTGGAATTTCGAGGAGAAATAACTTGGCTTCGTGGAAGAAAAAAGTGGCTGACTATAAGGATTTTTCCGCAAAATCAAAACAAACCTTTGTCATTGCCGATGAATTTTTGAACGAAGCGGCAGTAAATCTCGGCTTGCCGGTGATACAGAGCACAAGCTCTATGGATTACTTACAAGAAATGCCCGCCAATGTGAAAAAAGTATTCCTGTACTTCAGGCAGGAAGAAAACGCACAGAACCCCAATGTTGTTCGGTTAGCACATTATGACGAGGGCTTGCCTTGCTTGGTAGAGCGGGAGAGTAAGGTGATTGCCATCAGCATAGGTGCAGAATCAAAGGGCTTGTCCATATACTTCACAGGCCCGTATGTTGAGCATGAGGAAATTACCTTTTCTAATGTGCGTTTTGGACGGCACGGAGAAGCTGTGCCTATCGAACTAACCAGAGTGCAGATGCCGGATGGTCAGTGGGCTTATACCTATCATGACCCGGACTTTTCGATTCCACCGAAAGTACCGGACAGAATGCCTAAAGAAAAGCGTTATTTCTTAAGTAGGGAACGGTGGTTCTCCGTGTGGTTTACGCCCCACGGGAATTCCAGAAAGACGCTGGATATTACAGTAGTTTTTGTTCCTGACGCAAATCCCGACGGAAAAACCAGTTGGAATGTCTGGAGATCCATGGGTTCAAAGAAGGCATTTATCGAGCATCATAACAAGATTTGGAAGAGAGTGATGGCGTTTGAAGCCCCCGAAGATTGCTTGCCTTTACTCAAAGAAAAAGACTTCGATGAATGAGCATCTCTTGCTTTCCGGCTACCAACCCGTTCTCCATTACAATGGCACCAAAAACAGCCCAAACCCCGCCCTTGCATTTACCTTCCCGCTATGCTACAATGAAAGAAAAACAATGGGGGTAATACTATGGCAAACTTCCAATTCGGTACCCGGGTACACGATATGGGCAAGGGTACGCCCATGGAAATGTTCTCAAAAATCGGCAGTTACGGCTTCGACTGCGTGCAGCTTGCCTATAAAAAGGGCATTACCGGCGTGGGCGGCTACGGCGATGTAACCCCTGAGCTGGTAGCAGACACCTGCAAGGCCATCGACGCTACCGGGGTGAGCGTCGCCATCCACGGCACCTATGTGGAGCTGAGCATGGTGGAGGAAGGGCAGCGGCGCAAGCAGGTGGATAACTTTATCAGCCAAATTCCCTACACCAAGACGCTGAAAGCCATCTGTCAGGGCAGCGAAACTACCAATATGGCAAAACAGCCCGGTGTAACCCGCAGCGAAGCCCAAAAAGCCCTGCTGCGTTCTCTGGAAGAGATTATGCCCCACGCGGAAGAACAGGGCATTACGGTTGCGGTAGAGCCGGTATTCTATCACGCCATGAATACCCCCGAAGCCGCAAAAATGGTGCTCGATTCCATTGCCAGCCCCAATCTGAAGATTATTTTTGACGCTGTCAACCTGATTTCTGCCGAGGATGTCACTCGTCAGGAAGCTATGTGGGACAGAGCCATGAGCCTGTGGGGGGACAAAATCGTAGCCGTCCATGTCAAGGGCGTTACCTTTGACGAAAACGGAGATTACCACAGCGCACCCTATGAGCAAAGCGCTCTGGACTATGCCCTGATGGCAAGCTATGTGCGCCAGCTTAACAAAGACCTTCCCATTATGCGTGAGGAAGTAAAACCCGACCATGCCAAGCAGGACATTGCTTTCCTGAAATCTATTTTCTACTAATCTTTCGGAAGCCCGGAGGTTTTTCCTCCGGGCACAGCGTGTCGATAAACCCAGCAATTCGGGATTGTAGGGGGCGATGCCTACATCGCCCCGCAGTAAAAGCTCCCGTTTTACTGATATATTTGGCGAATTCGTAATATTTTACAAAGGGCCGATGTTCTCAATCGGCCCCTACGACCATCTTTTTCGACAGTCTGAGCCCGGAGGTTTTTTCCTCCGGGCATTTTTATTGTCTGCAACAGGGTAGGGGATACCCTTTTGGTTGCATTTTTCTCACGATTGTGATAGGATAAAATGGTATTATTTGGAGAAAAAATCAAGGAGGCAATTATGAACCGTAAATTACTTACCCGGATTTTGGCGGCAATCTTGGCTTTGATGATTCTTCTGCCGTTGATCGCTATGGCAGTCAAAGCCGAAGAGATGACCTTTGTGGTAGAAATCAGCCAGTTGGAGGACAAGCCCAAGGGCACATGGAAAAACGGCGATACCTTCAAATGCGGCACCAACGATTATTTTACTGTATTTTGCAGCGAAACCACCCGCATTGACGGCAGCGACAAGAATTTTTCTGACGGCTACAGCTCCACCAAACGCCTGAACTTCAACAGCGACAGCGTGTTTGGTGACCAGATTCTCAATGCCGTGCAGATTAAGACCACCAGCCATGCCAAGGTGAAGGTCTGGTTTGTATCCGGCGGCAATGACCGCGAGGTTGCCATTTTTGACCAGAAGGGCAATGTGCTGCAGCAGTCCGGCCCCGGCGCTGTAAAGAACATTACCTACATTGCAGAGTTTGACCTGCCCCAAGCCGATACCTATTACATTGCCAACATCGGCGGCAATAACAACTATGTAAAGATTGAAGTTACCGAGGAAAACTATGTCCAGCCTGAGCCCCGGGGGGACTGGGCCAAGGTAGCTGCCCCCACCATTGCCGCTGCCAAGGATAACGGCAAAGGCAGCATTGAAGTTACCGTCAAGGCCGTGGTTGGCTCTAAGGGCGGCGACGAAGTGGCGGTAACCATGCTGGATGCGGCAGGCAATGTGCTGGAAACCGCTTCTTCCATTTTGGAAAAGGACGAGCATACCCTGATTTTTACCCCTGCCGGCTCCGGGAGCTATACCTTTCAGGCTGCTTTGAAGCGCTCCGGGGAAGAGGACAAGACTGCCTCTCAGGAGAAAACCTGCAGCTTTTCTCTCCCCCTTGCCGCCCCCACCCTCAGCAGCGCTACCAGCAAGGGCAGCGGCACAGTAGAGCTGGTATATACCTCCAGCCTGGAAGCGGAGCACTATGAGATTCTTCAGGACGGCAAGGCCATTGCCACCACCACGGAAACTTCCTATCTGGCAGAGGGTTTGACCGTAGGCCAGAGATATACCTATCAGGTAGTCGCCGTTCGGGGCAATACCAAGTCTGCCTCTGAAAAGCTGGAAGTTACCGCTACGCAGGAAGCCCAAGCCGCTTGGGGCTTTACCAGCTACGGCCCTTCCACCAACGCGGAAAACAACGGCTATATCGGCTCTGTGAACGAAGACGGCCAAGTTACCGTCTATTCCGAAAACGGCCGCGGCAAAATCGTCCCCGCCTCCGTGGACGGCATTGCCTTCTATTACACCGCCGTTCCTACCGAGTATAACTTTACCCTCCGGGCGAAAGTGACCATCGATTCTTGGAGCTATTCCAACGGTCAGGAAGGCTTCGGCCTTCTGGTTGCCGACCGCTTGGGCGTTTCCGGCGACACCGGAAACTTCTGGAATAACCAGTATATGGCAGCCGCTACCAAGATTGAGTATATGTATACCACCGATTCCGAGGGCAACCCCCTTATTTACGATGTAAACGGCCCCGGAACCAAGTACACCATGAAGCTGGGCTTGGGCACCATTGCCAAGACCGGCGTTACGCCGTTCAACCTTCCCAAGCTGGAAGCCAACGATACCGCTACCGTAAATAACGAGTTTGTGTCTCAGGTAGAGAGCTTGGAGTGGGCCGCCGGATACTGGGAAAAGGCAAAGGGCACTTACAATATCATCGGCAATTCCGCTTCCCCTGTGGAAGGCTCCCTCGATCACGCCCTGCTGACCCAATTCGATTTGGAAATCCAGAAGAACAACACCGGCTACTTTATTACCTATTACGGCGAAGACGGCGAGATTCTCTGCCGCCGCAAGTTCTACGAGCCGGATGCCATGAGCGTGCTGGACAGCGACTATGTTTACGCCGGCTTCTTTGCCGCCCGTAACGCCCGGGCTACCTTCTCTGATGTCCGCTTTACCACTATTTTAGCCTCCGAGGATGCCCCTGCGGAAGAAAAGCCTGTTACCAAGATTACCCCCACCGCTGTCATCACTTCCCCCACGGTAACCACCGGCAAGACCTATCCGTTGAGCGTGGATGCCAATGTGGATGGCATCGCTGAGGTTTCCCTGGGCGGTAAGGTGGTTGCCGAAAATGTGGCAATTTCCGGCGGTGTGCGCGCCTATCTGGATATTGAATTCCCCGCCTATGGCGAATATCAGGTTCGCATCCGCTTTACCCCCGACCCTGACCAGAATCTGGGCAAGGATACGGTACTGGAAAGCACCGACAGCATTTATTATGAAACCACCGTTGCCTGCAATCAGGGCTTCTACCACCGCAAGACCATTTATGTAGGCCCTCAGGGCAGCGCCAACGGCGACGGCACCCGGGAGCATCCCTTTGACATTTATACCGCTGTTAACCATGTTACCGCCGGGCAGACCATCGTTCTGCTGGAGGGCGAGTACCACCTGAGAGAGGGCCTGCGTATTCAGCGGGGCATGGACGGCACCGAAGACGCTCCCATCCGCATGATTGCTGACCCCGAGGCCAAAACCCGCCCGGTTCTGGATTTCCAAGGGGTAGGCACCGGCATTGTTCACGGCGGCGACTGGTGGTATTTTGCCGGATTTGATGTCACCAACACCGCCCCCACCCAGAAGGGCTTCCAAGTATCCGGCCACAACAACATTCTCGACCAAATCCACGCCTACCGCAACGGCAATACGGGCATTCAGCTCAGCCGCTACTCCGGCTCTGACCTGTTCCCGGATTGGCCCAGCAACAACCTGATTCTCAACTGCGAAAGCTGCTACAATGCCGACCCCGGCGAAGAGGATGCCGACGGCTTTGCCGCCAAGCTGACCTGCGGCGAGGGCAATGTATTTGACGGCTGCGTCTCCCACCACAATGCGGACGACGGCTGGGACCTCTACGCCAAGGTGGAGACCGGCTCTATCGGCGCTGTGACCATCCGAAACTGCTTGGCCTATTCCAACGGAATCCGGGAGGATGGCAGCGTAGGCTCCGGCAACGGCAACGGGTTCAAGATGGGCGGCGAAAGTTTGTCCGGCAAGCATGTGCTGGAAAATTCCTTCGCATGGGGCAATAAGGCCAAGGGCATCGATTCCAATAGCTGCCCGGATATTATTGTCCGCAACTGCGCAGCCTACAATAACGGCAGCTACAATGTAGCCCTGTACACCAACAATGCGGGAAATACGGATTTTGCGGTGAGCGGCATCGTCTCCTATAAGGATAGCACCTGCCCCTTTGAAGGCGCGCTTTCCATTGGGGACAATCTCAAGCCTAAGGGCAGCCAGGACGAGGCGAAATACAAGGGTGAAAGCAACTACTACTGGAACGGCACAGAATCTCAGAACGCCTCCGGCGCCGGGGTAGGGGATACCGCCTTTGCAAGCACCGAGTTTCAGGGCATTGCCCGCAAGGCTGACGGCTCTTTGGATATGCAGGGCTTCTTGCAGTCCGAGGGCTTGGGCATCGTTATGGGCGGGATGGCCTCCTACGATATGACGACCTTGGAAAAGGACGAAGCGTGTACCTATGGGGATACTTGGTACAGCCTTGACCATACCTACCATTGGCGCGAATGCGAATGCGGCAACCGTGGCAATCTGGGTGAGCATACCATGAAGTGGGTAGAAGTAGAGCCTGCTACTCAGGAGAAGTCCGGCATAAAGCAGAATGTTTGTACCATTTGCGGCTACAAGGGCCGCACCGACGAGCTGAAATACGGCGAAAAGCTGAACGATTCCGACAAGAATAACAGTTTGCTTGTCTGGATTCTGGGCGCTGCTTCCGTAATTGCCATCGGCGGCGCAGGTGTATTCGCAATCCTGAAGAAAAAGAAACAGTGATTTCAAAAAGGCTCGGAGATTTTCCCCGAGCCTTTTTGTTGACAAAATACCCGGAAAGCGGTAGGATAATAGGCAAATACTATAAGTAAGGAAGCGATTGTCAATGGATTACGCAAAAGAGTCCCTGCGGCTGCATGAAGCCTGGGGCGGTAAAATCGAAGTGGTGACCAACATTCCCTTGGATACCCGGGAGGATTTGTCTCTGGCCTATACCCCCGGCGTGGCAAGGCCCTGTCTGGAAATTCAGGCCCACCCGGAGAAGAGCTATGACTTGACCCGCCGCCATAACCTGTGCGCCGTGATTACCGACGGCTCCGCGGTGCTGGGTCTGGGAGATATCGGCCCGGAGGCCGGTATGCCGGTTATGGAGGGCAAGTGCGCCCTGTTCAAGGCTTTTGCGGATGTGGATGCCTTCCCCCTTTGCGTGAAAAGCAAGGATGTGGACGAGTTTGTGAACGCCGTGCATTTGATTTCCGGCTCCTTTGGCGGCATCAATCTGGAGGACATTTCCGCACCCCGCTGTTTTGAAATCGAAGCCAAGCTGAAAGAAAAATGTGACATTCCTGTGTTCCACGATGACCAGCACGGCACGGCGATTGTGTCCCTTGCGGCGCTGGCCAATGCCTTGAAGGTAGTGGGCAAGGGCAAGGATGTAAAAATCGTTACCGTAGGCGCAGGCGCGGCAGGCATTTCCATTGTAAAGCTGCTGCTGCGGGAGGGCTTTACCAACATTACCATGTGCGACAAGCAGGGCGCTCTTTACGAGGGCTGCCCCGGTATGAACTGGGCACAGGCGGAAATGGCAAAGCTTACCAACCCTGACCAGACCCCCGGCACGCTGGCGGAAAAGCTGGTGGGCGCGGATGTATTTATCGGCACTTCCGCTCCCGGCATTGTTACCAAGGAAATGGTTGCTTCCATGAATCAGGATGCCATCATCTTTGCCTGCGCCAACCCCACCCCGGAGATTTTCCCCGAGGATGCCAAGGCAGCAGGGGCGGCGGTTGTGGCAACCGGACGGTCAGACTATCCCAATCAGCTTAACAATGTGCTGGCATTCCCCGGCATTTTCCGTGGTACTTTTGATGTAAGAGCCAGCGACATTAACGAAGAAATGAAGCTGGCAGCCGCCAAGGCGCTGGCAGATTTGGTCAGCGACAATGACCTTTCCGCCGAAAACATTCTCCCCGGCGCGCTGGATAAGCGGGTAGCGCCTGCGGTTGCCAAAGCGGTAGCGAAAGCGGCGGTGGATACCGGCGTGGCAAGGAGATAAGCCGTGAAAAAGTGGATAGCTTTCCTTCTGGTGCTGGTGCTGTGCGCTCCGGTGGGGGTTTCGGCGCTGGAGGAGAAAACGGAGATTTATACGCCTGAGGATTTGCTTGCCATAGCGGACAACCCCAGCGGCAGCTATATCCTTATGGCGGATATCGATATGACGGGGGTTTCCTGGCCTTGTCCCGCCTTTTCGGGAGAGCTGGACGGCAACGGCTACGCCATTTTGAACCTAACCGTTACCCAGCCCGCTGACGAAATGAGAACCGCCTATGACGGCAACTACAAGCCCTACGAGAGCCAGTTTGCCGGATTGTTTTCCTATTTGGAAAATGCACAGGTAACAAACCTGAGCCTCATCAATATGCGGGCTTTGGTTACTACGGACAGCCCCTGTTTCCTCGGCGGTATCGCGGGCTTTTGCTGGGACAGTACCATTTCCGGCTGCACCGTGCAGGCTACCTTGGAGCTTCGTGCCCACAATGGTATGTTCGGCGTAGCCGGTTTGGTGGGCTACGGCAGCGGCACGGTGGAAGGGTGCGACTTGGATGTGACCCTGATCTGCACCGATACCGATAAGGACACCAAGGACGAGCAGTTTATGGCTGGTATTCTGGCCAATGGCTTTATGGACATCAAAAAGTGCAATGTAAAGCTGGATGGCTACAGCAGCGAATATGGCTACGCCCACAATGGCGGCTTGGTGGGTATGTACTACCAAAAGCCCTTTGACCCAAAGGCAGAGCACCACGGACGGGTCGTCTATAACTCCATCGACGGAAAAATCACCTTTTTTGAGTGTAATTCCGATCGCCGGGCTTACTGCAAGGCTGTGATCGGCGAGCCTGTGGCTGACCGATATGGCGAAGATTATAACAAGCAGAATTTTCAGCGGGACGAACGCCGGGAATATGATGTGGAGCTTCGCCCCCATTCCTGCGAAAGCCCTGTTTATACCGCCGAAACGGTAGATGCCGGCTGTGACAGCTTTGGCTATACCCGGTATACCTGCGCCTGCGGCTACAGCTATCTGGATGACTATACTCTGAAAGCCCATAGCCTTGGCCCATGGGAGACTGTTACCCAGCCCACAGCCCAAGCCCCGGGACAAAGCAGGGCGGTATGTACCCTTTGCGGCGCGGAAGTTACCCGGGAGGATGCTTATATCCCCCCGGAAACCACCCCCGCGCCCACAACCCCGGAGCCTACTACCCAGCCGGAAGCAACCCAGCCGGAAACCGCCCAGCCGGAAAGCAAAGGGGAGGGGACAGACTGGATGCTTCTCATCCTACTTGCTGCTGTGATTGTGGCAGCGGCTGCGGTAGGCTATCTTGCTTATCAAGACCGGAAGCGCAAACGCCGCCGCCGTCGCCGCAGACCGAATTTATAACCCCCAAAATGCTTGCCGGGTTTCGCAAACTGCCCGATAAATTGGAATTTAACGCTGCACCAAATGGGTGCCCGTAGGGGCCGATGCCCACATCGGCCCGTTGGGGTGTTACGGATTTGCCGTAGTTCCGTAGAAGCATCGTTCTGCGTCCTGCGGGGCGATGTGGGCATCGCCCCCTACATTCACCCATTTCACAATCCGCTAAATTCCAATTTACCGCTTTGCTGAGGCAAGTGGATAAGTACAACCCAAAATAAAACTCGGCCAAAGAAAGAACTTTGGTCGAGTTTTGCGTTTACAGCCCCTCAGGGAGCTTGAAAGCCGCGTCGTTGCCTGCTGCCAAATCGGCAATGGTAATGTTGTCAAAATAGCTGTGCATAATCCGGTGGAAGCCTTCCCACATTTTTATTGTTTTGCAAATGTTTTTTCTGGGGCAGTTTTCCGCATCCTTTTCAAGGCACGCTACCGTTGCCAGCGAGCCCTCCGTCAGCTCCAGAATTTCTCCCACGGTATATTCCTCAGGCTTTCGCAGCAAGCGGTAGCCGCCGCCCTTTCCGCTGGCGCCTTTTACCAGCTTTCCGCCAACAAGAATCTTTACGACAATCTCCAAATACTTTTTGGAGATGCCCTGCCTTGCGGCACTTTCCTCCAGAGGCACCCAAATCCCCTCCGGCTGCTCTGCCAAATCTATCATAAACCGAATGGCGTATCTTCCTTTTGTTGAAATCATGGTCAGCCCTCCTTTTTCACCTATTCTACCGCAGGTTGATAGGATAAATCAAGAGGGCATCGCAAAAAACTACCCTTTTGCATTTTGGCCGGATCTTTTGGCCCATCAATTCGTTTTGAAAATCCCGCAATACAGCAAGTATTCCGGGATTTCCAAAACTTTTGCTGACCCAAAATCTCTCGCCCAAAACCGCAAAAAGTAGTTTTTTGAGGATGCCAAGATTTTTTTCAAAAATTTTCCTATTCACCTATTGACAAAATAGGTGAATAGGTGTATTATTGCCATAACCAATTTGAACAATCATTGCGCAAGGAGATGAATACTATGTTGACTGCGACCAAGTCCTGCATCGGTATTATGTGTTGTCGAATGCTTTCCTCCCGGGCATATATGTATGGCCAGGTGCATTCGGCGGATTCGTGCTGCACCTATATCGGCGTTTCCTAAGGAAAGCCAGAAAAGCCATTTGCCCGGGAGCTTGTGAAAAGCCCCGGTTTTTTCGTTCAAATTTTGGCATAAAATAAAACAAAAAGGAGAAATTTCCTATGAAAAACTATAAATTTGAAACCTTGCAGCTCCATGTAGGCCAGGAGCATCCCGATCCCGCCTCCGACGCGAGAGCCGTTCCTATCTACGCAACTACCTCTTATGTTTTCCACAACGCCCAGCACGCCGCAGACCGCTTCGGTCTGGCTGACCCCGGCAACATCTACGGCCGCCTGACCAACAGCACCCAAGGCGTATTTGAGGATCGCATTGCGGCTCTGGAGGGCGGCACAGCCGGCCTTGCCGTTGCCTCCGGCGCGGCAGCCATTACCTACACCCTTCAGGCGCTGGCGACCCAAGGGGAGCACATCGTCGCCCAAAAGACCATCTACGGCGGCACCAGTAATCTGCTGGCAAACACCTTGCCCCTTTACGGCATTTCCGCCAGCTTTGTGGATGCCCACGATTTGGAGGAAGTGGAAAATGCCATTCGGCCCAACACCAAAGCCATTTATATTGAAACCCTGGGCAACCCCAACAGCGACATTCCCGATATTGATGCCATTGCGGATATTGCCCATAAGCACGGCCTGCCTCTGGTTATCGACAACACCTTTGGCACGCCCTATCTCATCCGCCCCATTGAACACGGCGCGGACATTGTAGTGCACTCCGCTACAAAGTTCATCGGCGGACACGGCACAACCCTCGGCGGTGTTATCGTAGACGGCGGCACCTTTGACTGGGCGGCCAGCGGCAAATATCCCTGGATTTCCGAGCCGAACCCCAGTTACCACGGTGTCCGCTTTACCGAAGCCGCCGGAAAAGCCGCTTTTGTAACCTATATCCGGGCAATTCTTCTCCGGGATACGGGCGCTTGCATCTCTCCCTTTGCGGCGTTCCTGCTGCTGCAAGGCACGGAGACCCTCAGCCTCCGCTTGGAGCGCCATGCGGAGAATACCAAAAAGGTAGTTGATTATCTGGTCAACCATCCGCTGGTGGAAAAGGTCAACCATCCTTCTTTGCCGGATCATCCCGACCACGCTCTCTATGAGAAGTATTTCCCCAACGGCGGCGCTTCCATCT
>JBJDYH010000154.1:0-3098 GCA_051867135.1 Faecousia sp.
AACTCATTGCACTCCATGATTTGGATTGTCCGTGGCGTCCTTCTGACCTTGCCCAACGATTGGGCAGAATCGTCCGGCAGGGCAACCAAAATCCGGAGGTTGAAATCTTCCGTTATGTCACAGAAAGTACATTCGATTCGTACCTCTACCAGCTTGTGGAGAACAAGCAGAAGTTCATCGCCCAGATCATGACCAGCAAAGCCCCAGCCCGTATTGCGGACGATGTGGACGAAACCGCCCTGAGCTACTCCGAAATCAAGGCTCTGGCTACCGGCAACCCCCTGATCATCGAGAAATGCAATCTGGATGTGGAGGTCAGCAAGCTGAATATGCTGAAAGCGAACCACCTGAATCAGCGGTTCGCTCTGGAAAATCTGGTGCTGCGAAAGTACCCGGCTGACATCGCCAAACTCACCGAGGCGATTGCAGGCTACGAAAAGGATGTGGCAACAGCGCAAGCCCACCCCAAACCGGCAGAGGGCTTCATTGGTATGGAAATTAAGGGAACCCACTATTCCGAAAAAGAAGCCGCTGGCAGGGTGGTTATCAATGCATGCACCGAACTTCAAGGCTCCGACGCGATCCCGCTGGGGCAGTACCGGGGCTTTACCATGTCTCTCCAGTACGATGCCGCCCACACAGACTATAAGCTGACCATGAAAGGGGCCATGTCCCACACTATCAGCCTAGGCGCGGACATTTTCGGTAACATTACCCGGATGGACAATCTGGTGGACGGTCTGGCAAAGGAACTGGAGCGATATCGGACAGCATTGCAGGACACCCGCACTCAGCTTGCCAATGCCAAGGCAGAAATGGAAACGCCCTTTGCCAAAGAAGCAGAGCTGGCGGAGAAATCCGCACGGTTGAAGGAACTGAATATTCTGCTGAATATGGATCAAAAGGACAACACGTTATTAGAAGAGATCCCAGACAAAGACATTCTCCCACGAAAGAGAATTCTAGAATATGGTCGATAAGTCATCGCTCACCAGTGGAACTTGCTAAACACGATCCCCCAAACTTAATTGTTTGGGGGATTGAGCCTATGTTAGCAAAAGCAAGCTATCTTACATTACCAAATAAGTGTTTGCAGGCACCTTTGTGAATTAGAATCTGCACATCTTTTGCTGCTTCCATTTGCTCCCAAGGCATCCTATAAGTTTCATCTATAGCTTTAACTTCTCTATAATGCCAATGTAATTTAGGCAAACCAAAATACCGTTCTTTCCATCCAATCAAGTCAAGCGAATACAGTGTATCTAAAACATCCCGATGGCATGCAAAGATATTAAGGAAACTAGGATTTTGCTCTGTATATTTTATAAAGGCTTTCTCAAATGTTGATTCTAAAAACGTATCGGATCGAATTGTTTTAACTAACTGGAAAATATCTTTTATTTGTTCTGATGAATACGTAAACATCATTTCAGATTTAATTTGCTCTGTATAATATTTGGAATAATCAGATGTAAAGGATGGAGCAGAAAAAATCGTTGCATCTGGATTTTTTAATCCTCTTCTCTTACATTCTCTTTGAATCAATCGTAACATCACAATGACATCTCTTGGTCGTAATCTTGATTGACGTTGGATGAACATTGATGCACTAATAGGCCGTTTTGAATATGTTGGAATGATAAAACTAAAATAAGTTTCAACTGGATAGTCCTTAGAATGACCATCCCATCCTAAAACACGGTTCATCATTCGATACAAATTAGAGTATTTAAATTCTTTTTCGTTGCTGTATGTCCAGTCCAGCTCTATGCAGTTGTCACTGATGCAACTTGTTACATTCACTAAGTCTGAATTCAGGAAAATATCAGTTCTTGTTAACGCAATTATCTTAAAATCGTGACCGTCTTTGCGCTGCATATTTCCCAATATTTTAGTGTTAATTTCATACACAGCCCGTACGAGTGCACCAATACATTCACTATATTCTTTGGCATCTATTCCTTTGGGCCGAACATCTAGGCCGTCAATAAAAAGATAATGATTATAGTTGAAAGAAATATTTGCTATTGTCTTTTTGAACTCACTAATTGCGCGCATCCATGTATCTGTATATTGCATCGATATGCGCTCTGTTTTCTGCTCAATAGTGTTACTAACCTGCTCCTCATTTTTCCCTTCAATATTTGATGAAACTGAGGCAGCGGGTACAGTTATCCCTCCTGTAAGTAGACCTCGTAAATAATTTGTTACTTGTGTTTGTTTTCCGCAACTATCAATCACTGTAATGGGATTGAATGTGTCATCTGTAACATCATAACCAAAATAATTGCTGATGGTTTCTTGAATCTCACGAAAGTTTTTGTTCCTACCCCAAAAAGAAATCTCATTTGCTTCAACACCAAATAGGAACTTTTGAAGAAGGATAACTTTCCACATAGTTAAGTAGTCAGTAAAATTCAAATGATTTGCTGTTTTCATGGCAATCAATTTTCCATAATCACCAACGTCAATAGTATGAGATCGAGAAACGGTATTTTCCCTTACTTCAGCGCACATATACGCCGCATATAGTGTTTTACCGCTCCCCTTAGAACCAAGGATATAAAAGGTATTGGTCTCAAACAACTTCGAATACCACTCAGGCTCAATATATATGAAATTATCTACTAAATTTTTCTGCTTGGTCATGTAGTAACTATCTGCCGATTCAGTTGGCAACAAAATATCTACAAAATCCCTTGCCATAATCATTACACTCCTTTGGAATTTTTTGTCCAAATACGTAAAGCTTTCTTGTTATTATTATATAAAAATGTGATGAAAAAGCAAGATAAAACTTGGATACTGTAGAATGATTTGGAACAGCCACATAATATCTATGATTATTCCATACATAGCCGATATTTCTCACAAACTCTATCGGCATATTCTATTTCAAGGAGCTGATAAAATGACCCAAGCAGTATTAAACACCCAGCTATACCAGAAGATGTTTGCCGAGCAGGCGCATTTCAAGGAGTGGCTCTTGACTCAGACCCCGGAGGAGGTTTTGAACCATGCCTATGAATACACCTGCCAGGAGGATATTCTGTTATCGCTGGAATACAACGATCTTTCTCCCCGGCAGGCAAAAGCCC
>JBJDYH010000155.1:0-3098 GCA_051867135.1 Faecousia sp.
TTCCCATTTTTAGAACTGCACGGATGTGGCAAAAGATTCGCCCTCCAGCCGCAGAAGATTTATTCAGAGTTTCCCTTAATATAAAACGGCTTCGATAGCAATACCGAAGCCGTTTTTATTATCATTTTTCGTAATCCAGCACTTCTTTGGCAATATACACCGGGCGCTGCTTGCTCTGCTCGAAGGTGCGCCCCACATATTCCCCAATGATACCGATGCACAGCAGCTGCATACTTCCCAGCAGCAGAATCAGCACGATAATCGTAGCGTAGCCGGGAACGCTGATGCCTACAATCAGCTTTTGCAGAACCACTACCAGAAGATAAATAATGGCAGCCAAAGCCGTAAAGCAGCCAAGGTAGGTAGCCAGCCGCAGAGGCGCGGTAGAGAAGCCGATAATGCCTTCAATGGCATAATTCATCAGCTTGCGGAAGCTCCACTTGGTTGTGCCGGCCACTCGCTCGCAGGCGGTATAGGGGATAAAGCAGGTGTTGAACCCGACCCACGCAAAGAGGCCTTTGGAAAAACGGTGGCTTTCCCCAAGGGAGAGAATATGATCCCGAACGCTGCGGCGGAAAGTGCGGAAATCGCTGGCATCGGCTTTCAGCTTCACGCTGGAGAGCTTGTTGATAATGGAGTAAAAAGACTTTTTGAAGAAGGAAAGCACCTTGCCTTCCCCACGGCGATCCTGATAGGCGGCAACCACATCGTACTCCGGCTGCTCGTCCAGGATTTTTACCATATCTCTTACAATTTCGGGCCTTTGCTGCAAATCCGCATCAATCAGGCTGATATACTCGCCGCTGGCATGCTCCATACCGGCGTAAATCCCGGCTTCCTTGCCGAAATTCCGGGAAAAGCTGACAACCTTAACAGGGCATTTCTGCTGGGCATGGAGCTTCTTCAGATTAAATAGTGTTGCATCCCGGCTGCCGTCATCCACAAAGACGATTTCGTAGTCGTAGCCGCAGCCCTCAAAAGCCGCAATGACAGCATCCTGAAACATGACCACATTTTCAGCTTCGTTATAGCAGGGGACTACCAGAGAAAGTTTCATAAGCATTCATCACTTCAATCGTGTAATATGGAGTTATTATATGCCAGAATTGATAACCAGTCAAGCGCAGCGATGGGAAATTTCTGTAAAGTTATTGACAGAGCGAGGGAAATATGCTATTTTATTCAAGTAAAATGCGAAGATTGGGAGTTTCGTAACCGGCTTTTTTCAGAGAGTATGCGTTTGGTGGGAGCATACATTGGCCTTTACGGATTGTCGCCCAGGAGCAGCTTCTCTGAAAGGGTAGTAGGGGAGGTCGGGTAAGCCCGTTACAGCTTTTTGAGCGCCCGATTGTTTCGGGAATTCAGGTGGTACCGCGGAAATTATCGATTCCGTCCTGAGCAGGATTGCTCAGGGCGTTTTTTCTTTTTGTAAAGGAGAGTTTTGTAATGGCAAGAGAATTACCTAAGGTATATGATCCCCAGCAGGTAGAAGAAAAAATCTACCGTATGTGGGAGGAGGGCGGATACTTCCGCCCCAGCGAAAAAGAGGGCGCAAAGCCCTTTACCATTGTGATGCCCCCTCCCAATGTTACCGGCCAGCTTCACATGGGCCATGCCATGGATGCTACTTTGCAGGATACGCTGATTCGTTTCAAGCGTATGCAGGGCTACAGCGCCTTGTGGCTGCCCGGTGTTGACCACGCCGGCATTGCTACCCAGATTAAAGTGGAGGAGGAGCTTCGCAAGGAAGGTATGACCCGCTACGATTTGGGCCGTGAAAAATTCTTGGAGAGAGTTTGGGACTGGAAGCATAAGTACGGCAACCGTATTGTTGAGCAGCAGAAGAAGCTGGGCGCATCCTGTGATTGGGAGCGTGCCCGGTTTACTATGGACGAGGGCTGCTCCAACGCTGTACGGGAGGTGTTCGTATCCCTGTATGAAAAGGGCCTGATTTACAAGGGCAGCCGCATCATCAACTGGTGCCCCCACTGTGTTACCGCCTTGTCTGATGCTGAGGTTGAGTATGTGGATAAGCCCGGCCATCTGTGGCATATCCGCTATCCGCTGGCTGACGGTAGTGGGGAAGTAGTAGTTGCCACTACCCGTCCTGAGACCATGCTGGGCGATACCGGCGTATGCGTCAACCCGAATGACCCCCGCTATCAGGACATTATCGGTAAGACGGTTATCCTGCCGCTGGTGAACAAGGAAATCCCTGTCGTTGCTGACGACTATGCCGAGATGGACTTTGGTACCGGCTGCGTAAAGATGACTCCCGCCCATGACCCCAACGACTTTGAGGTTGGTCTGCGTCACAATCTGGAAGTTATTCGTGTTCTGGATGACAACGGTGTTGTGAATGCTTATGGCGGCAAATATGAGGGCATGGATCGTTACGAAGCCCGTAAGGCCATCGTAGCCGACCTTCAGGAGCAGGGTTATCTGGTTAAGGTTGAAGACTATTCCCACAATGTGGGCACCTGCTACCGCTGCCACAACGATGTAGAGCCTATTATCTCTGCCCAATGGTTCGTAAAGATGAAGCCTCTGGCTGAGGAAGCCATTCGCGTGGTGAAAGACGGAGAGACCAAGTTTGTGCCCGACCGCTTCTCCAAGACTTATTTGAATTGGATGGAGAATGTCCGTGACTGGTGTATCTCCCGTCAGCTTTGGTGGGGTCATCAGATTCCCGCGTGGACTTGTGCCGATTGCGGCCATATTACCGTATCCCGTCAGGATGCCTGCCAATGCGAGAAGTGCGGCAGCAAGAATATTGAGCGTGACCCTGATGTGCTGGATACTTGGTTTAGTTCCGCTCTGTGGCCTTTTGAGACTTTGGGTTGGCCCGAGAACACCGAGGATTTGAAGAAGTTTTATCCCACCGATGTGCTTGTTACCGGCTATGACATCATTTTCTTCTGGGTTGCCAGAATGATTTTCTCCGGCTGCGAGCATATTGGCAAGACACCTTTCCACACCGTACTGATTCACGGTCTGGTTCGGGATAATCAGGGTCGCAAGATGTCCAAATCTTTGGGTAATGGCATCGATCCTCTGGAAATGATTGATAAGTACGGCTGCGATGCCCTGCGTATGAA
>JBJDYH010000156.1:0-3081 GCA_051867135.1 Faecousia sp.
CCGTAAAGTCCGCCAGAATCGACGCCAGCGCCCTCAGAAAGGCCCTTCCCGACGTGGCCGAGGCATTCACCCGGGAAACCACCGTTCGCCGCTTCTGCGTGGCATGAAAAAGGCCCCATATCCAACCTGCCGACCAAAGCGTTTGGATATGAAGCCTACACAACCCCGAGGGGGTCAAGGTCATTGTACCATGGCCCCCTCCTGAAATCAAGGAGGATTTTATGTATATCGAGAAGACCACCGCCGCCGAACGGCTGACCATTGCTCAAGCCGTGGACGGTATATTCGCAGATATTATGAGGGCGCGGCGGATGCTCATGGGCGTTTTGGGCGATCACTTCGAGTACGCCGAGCAAAAAGCAATCAGCAAGGAAGACGCTGAACGCATGGCGGACATTCTGCACTCCATCAACATCACCCTTTGGGCGGCAGAGCTGCAATACGACCTGACTACCGGAGAAAACATGGCCCCTGGCTGCAATAGCTACTACGAGGGCGCACGGCGGGCACAACTTGCGCGAGATGTAGAGCAGCTGCGGGGTAAGTTAGGGTATGAAGATACGGCACCCTACACCGAATTGGATGACGAGAAAGCGTTGCCCATTTTGCGGGAAATTGCAGAGAAAAAGGGCGTGAAGAATTGAAGATCACCACTGCTTACATACCAGAGGAAGGGAAGCATTGATTAGCGCGGCGAGGGGGGCTGGGAGGCAAGATACAAGCCCCTGGCCCCTATTTTTACGCCCTTTGTGCGCTAAATGTGCACCGCAGCAGAAAAAGAGCCTGAGGGCCGAAGCTGCTCATACAGTTCCAGCTGTTTCACTTGCCCGTTAGAAGATTGTGTAATAAATTCGACAGAAGCCCCACTCATCAACGCAATATGAACATATCTGAAAGGAACGGTGATCCATGCCGCTCCTTTTGGCCGTTAAACCGCCCTGCTTGCCCTTTCCCTCCCCAGAGGCATCCTTGCCTTACAGGGCCGCAAAAGTGCCTTGAGCGGTTTCCAGAACGGCAAGGAGGGTAATCCTGATTTGAGAAATCTCAAATATAAACCTTCAATGCCCTGGACACACTTGGCTGCCTAAGCGCCCGCAGCGCGGCAGCGTGGGCCTTGCTGTCTACACGCTGGCCCCGGTAGTATTTATCCCTGATCGCCTTCCGTTGATCTTCCGGTAGCTGTGCAAGCGCCGCCTCCAGGGCCGCGTGAAGTCTTACCTGTCGGTCCCGCTCGTCCACGTCCTCCATTTCCACCTCTGCCGCCGGGTCTGATATGGCATCGGCCAGAGTTAAAGGATCTCCGAGATCATCCGTCAAAGGCGTGTCCAAGCTAATCGCAGACTGCAAAGGATCCTCGCGATTCCGCTTAGTATGCAGCCCAGCGGCCTGGTTGAACGCAGCTTTCAGCCAATACCCAAAGTAAGTGAGGAACGTACCTCCCGCCGTTGGGTCAAAGTGATCCACGGCGCGTACCAGGGCCAAATATCCGGCCTGCACCAAATCATCGGATGTAATACCACCCGCACCATCAAGAGCAAATTCCCGGCGCTTGGCCTGCCTCCAGACGAACCGCCGCACTTGCTCCCATAGCTCCAGCAGCTTATCCCACTCGCCACCCTGGATCATGGACACCAATTCCTCATTTGTCATGTCTTGAGTTCCATCCTGTCAGCCCATTAAAAGCTTGCATTTTGAAGCAAACTGTGGTATATAATAATTACTGAAGCACATCGTTGTCGGTTATCCCCTTAAACGGGGTGTGATGGCGGTAGGCTCAACAAGAACCTTTCTCTGCCCATTCTGGCGGGGATAAGGTTCTTATTTTTTACCCTTACACCGTAGCCGGGAAGCTTTCTTCTGCTCCTCCTTCACATACCGCTTGATGGCCGCTCTGTATTCCTTGCGGGTCTCCTGCACAAGATCGTACTCCGCCTGCATCTCAATCGCCGTAAGCCGCAGATCAGCCATATACCGTCGCCGCTCTCCGCTGGCTATGCCGCCCTTCCGGGCAATCTCCCGGCGCTCTTCCGGCGGTAGCGTATTTAATGGGCGCAAGTTCTGGTTGTTGGCCGTGATGATCCCCCCAGTTTCCGGGCTTCCTCCTTTGTTCGCTCTTTGCTCGTTCCTTGTTCACTATATAGGCGGAAATGTATGGTTTTGTCAGGTTCTCACACCCAACTGCGCCAGGTTTGGATTTCAAATCCAAGCCTCGTTAATCTCCTCAAATTTGAGGGCATCGAAAAAACGATTGCCCCCAAAAATGGGATGAGTGATTTCTTGTATGCAAGCCGAAATCGTAGGTTTTCGTAAGTTCTCATGCCAGATTACGCCAGCTGATGAGGTTTATGGATATTAAATCCATAAAGCCTAATTCATGCTTGGAGATCACGAGCGCAGAATTGCGCCGGTGGCGCGCGGTTCAACATTCTTCAACAAGCGGATCCTGAATGAGCTTCAGATTTCTTCAGGTTCTCTATACTGATTATCTTGGTTCACTCGGGGTTCTGATCGGTAGACTTATATAGCGCCAACCAGTCCATCAACCGCATGGTTACAAGCCACGGTTGCCGGTTGCGCCGGTGGAATACGGCGGGTGCTCCATCGCGGAATCTATCAGCGTCCCGGATCGCCTGATTCATAGCCTCCGGCACATTCAGCCGCTCGACCCGCTTGACCTCGATATGTATTCCAGGCAGGCCCACAAGGTCGGGAACCTCCCCGAAGGACAGGGAGCCGCCCCGCTCGATTTCATAGCCATGCTGCCGAAGCAGGGCGGCAAGCTCCCGCTCACCGTCAGCGCCTTTTCGTTGAGATGATCCGCCCATCACTCACCCAGGATTTCCCGCGCCTTGCTCCTGCGAGCTTCCGCATTGCCCGCCCGTCTGCTTTCGCCGGTCATTTTCAGGGTAATGGGGCAAAGTTCCAGTACGCGGTCATAAATCCGCGCATATTGCATAGAGGGCGGGTTTTTCAATTCGTCCAACGTCATGTTCGTGGTCACGATCAGCGGCAGGCTCGAGCGGGCGCGGGCGTCTATGACGTTGAAAACCTGCTCGACGGCATAGCTGCTGTCCCGCTCGA
>JBJDYH010000157.1:0-3072 GCA_051867135.1 Faecousia sp.
CGCTGAGCGTCGTGATTCTGCTGCGCCCAGAACACATGATGAGCTTTCTGTGCATTATTTTGGGCATTACCACTCTGGCGGACGGCTTGCTCAAAATACAGATATCCTTCGATGCGCGCCGATTCGGACTTCGGACGTGGTGGCTGATTCTTTCAGTAGCGATTCTGGCAGGTACTGCGGGGATGATCTTGATGCTGCGTCCGTCGCAGAGTGCTCAGGTGCTGACTGTTCTGATGGGCGTTTCCTTGTTAGCAGAGGGAATTCTGAGCCTGTGCGTTGCTCTGTGCGCAGTAAAGGTCATTGAAAAACCATTCAACTCATCAGGCGCAGAATGACAATGGGCAATATCTTCACCTATATTGAATGGCGTGGCGATCTGACACTGTCACAGAGCAGATTCAATGAAGTGGACAACTTGATTTTGTCCGTCCTGAGCTACTTTGACTTTGTGGATTGCGTTCCCCAAATTGGTCAGGGTGAGATTACCATAGAAAAAGCTGCGCAGATTTATTTTGAGCACAACGGGTTGCCTAAACCGCCTCAGGCTGCCAGCAATTCAGCGGAATCGCTCAAGTGGTTGTTCTATCTGATGGCGAAATCCCGCCGCTATCAGAAGATGAAACTGTCTTCAGTGGTTGACATACTCGATATGGCGAACGCGAAGCAATTCTACGCGATCTGTATTCACGTCAACAAGAGGCTGCTCTATTTGTCGTATAGGGGCACAGCGGACGATCTGGCCGGCTGGAAGGAAGATTTTTTACTGGCCTGTATCCCTGAAATCCCTTCGCACAGGGAGGCTATCAACTATCTTCAGCAGGTGGCGGCACTTTATCCAGATCAGGAGTTGATTCTAGGCGGCCATTCCAAAGGAGGCAATCTGGCGGTATATGCTGCTTCGCTTGCTCCGCATGACATTCAAACCAGAATCAAGGCCGTCTGGTCCAACGATGGTCCGGGTTTTCAGGAGGCGCTGATCTCCTCTGAGGGTTATAAAAATATTGCTCATGCGATTCGCACCATTGTCCCTAAATCTTCCGTTGTGGGTATGCTTCTTGCCCACGAGGAAAATCACAGGATTGTCGATAGTTCGCAAATTGGGCTTTTGCAACACGATGGCTTTTCGTGGGAAATCTCTGGCGATCATTTTGTTGTGATCGCGGAATTGACTAGTGGGAGCGTAAAGGTAGACCGCGCCATTCGCACTTGGCTCCAACAGATGTCGATGGAGGAAAGAAAACAAGTTGTGGATTGTTTGTTTGATGTGCTCTATGCGTCTGGAGCAACCAAACTGTCCGAAATCCGGAAGGATCGCCTTAGAACCATGATTGCATCCATATCGCGCATGAAGGAAGTGCCGAAGGAAAGTCGTGAACGCATTATTGAGTTCCTCATTTTGCTCACACAGAGCACACATCGCCTGAATATAGAAAGCAAATTGGCGAAGGGGAAAAAGATGCTGAGCGAAACAATTCTGTTGCCCCATGCGCGGTGATATGGATAGAAAGTGGCCTTCTTTTCAATGCAGCCAGATTTTCCCTGGCTTAGTCTGTGCATGGATGGCGTGCGAAGTGGAGGCGTAAACATGGCGGGGTTTATAAAAAAGCAATCCGGGAATCCTTTGTGAAACTGTTAAACGAAAAACCGTTCAGCCAGATCACGGTTCGAGATAGGATCGCATTCTGAAAGACGGAAGGAAAATTCCAGTTTGTAAGCGAAATAGAAAGATCAACAGACATGTACGCCTTTTCAGGAGATCAGGGTGTTGCATTGCAGAAGATCCGGCCATGCTGGGAGGAGAGAAACCATGAGCAGAACGAAGGCCACGCTGGAAGAGCTGAAACGGTTGGAGCGGATGATCCCGTCCGCAGATGAAATGACCGCCCGCGAGTATCTCTGCGCAGACGGACGAGCACAGATTGACGTCAACCTGTTTGACAGCGCAGAGCTTTTCAATCCGCTGACCTACCAGAAACAGCGGGACCTGAATAGCACGATTTATGAGCTGATTGACGAAAAGCTGTACACGATCCCGCTCAAATATCCAGTGAGAATTTGCTTTCATGGATGCTTGCCGGATGAAGAGACGCGGCAGGCGGTGCGCGATGTCATTCAGGAACACTATATGTATACCTTGAGGGATAAAAAGGAGGATCTGCGGATTAACCGGCTGAAGACGGTCTGCTTGGCTCTGTTTGGCGTGGCACTCTTGACGCTCTATTTCGCACTAGAGCTTTCCGCTTCCAATCCGGTGTTTATGGAATTGCTGAGCATCGCCGGATGGGTCGCCGCATGGGAGGCGGTGGACAACTGGTTCCTCGAACGCAAGTCCATCAAGCTGGAATACCTGTCCGCCGGACAGGCGGTTTTATCCGAAGTCATCTTTTCAGAGGAATAAGTATTGTACCTAAAAGGCTGGCCGCACATTGTGCAGTCAGCCTTTTCTCATGCGCGTTTCATGCCGTCATCCGGGGCGATTCCCTGCCGGATGAGCCGGTCGGCCAGCACGGCCTTGTCGTCGGCGGCTTCCGCACAGTGATTCTGAAGCCATGCACGCACGAGCCCGACGCAACCCAGCACGCCAAATGCGTAGCGATACTCGAATTCGGCCTCCGTGAGGCCGTCAGGGTGCGTCAGCCAGTCGGCGCGGATACGATCTTCCACGACATCGCTGAGGCGCTGGAGGAATTTGATATCGCCATTGGTGCTCAGAAGCGTGCGGCACATCTCCTCGTTTTCAGCGATGAAGTGAAACAGGTCGCTGAACATGGGCTGTGTCTGGCTGAGAATCCGTCCCTCCTGATGGGCGGAGATGATCTGGTTAAACCGCTCGAAGATCTCTGTCTCGATCTGCTCCAGCATATCAAAGATGTCACGATATAGGGAGAAACAACACCGGGACGTTCGGATATACCGTTTTCATTCTTATGAAACAGGAAGAATACACCCGGAGATATTCAATAACACCTGACAATGGAGAACCGCTCTCCATATAGCGAACTCCTTTGTCAGGTGTTGTTGTGTTTTGCTTTTTCATAAGGATGAGAATTACCCTTGACAAAATTACTTGCG
>JBJDYH010000158.1:0-13602 GCA_051867135.1 Faecousia sp.
ATCTGTCCCCTGACTCTTCTCAGATACCCTCAGCAGAATTGACAGTTTGTAAGTCCGTAACTGGTGAGATGTTACCTCTTGACAAGGGTCATTTCATAACAGGTTTCGGGCCGGTCAAGACCGGCCCCTACAAAGGGCTGGTACATAACCGCACCGCTGTAGGGGCCGATGCCCACATCGGCCCGCAGGACGCAGAACGATGCTTCTACGGAACTGCGGCGAATCCGTAACACCCCAACGGGCCGATGTAGGCATCGGCCCCTACATTCGCACAATTCACACCCTTAGGTTCGCGGCGGGAGCAAGCCCCCGCCCTACAAAAGACAATTTGACAAATTCCAATTTATCGAGCTGCTGGTTGATTCGATATGCTTATATAGTATATTTTATCTTTTGGGGCGTTTCAATGTCAATGGGGCGGTTTTTGAGGATTTTGCCCATTGCAGCTCCGGGGGTCAACCCCTTTTCACCCATATACTCGTAAAGCAGCGCCCAAGGTTGCATCGTTTCACAAAATTTTCCGGCTCCCGGCGCAGTCAATTTGCTATGTCCCTTTCAGGATTCATTTTGCAAGTTTTTCCCATCTTGGCAAAGAGGGCAGTTTATGGTATACTGTAGAAAAATGTCGAAAGGGGGGTGCCGGGATGGCCGTTGCCGCCAAAAGAAGAAAAAAGCGGAAAGTCTACCGCAAGGAGCTGGTTGCCGGGGTCGCTGTGCTCAGCGTGATTTTTATAGCGCTGATAGCAGTTGCCATTGTGCTTTTTCAGGGGCAAGCTCCCCAGCAGGTAGCCAAGCCTGCGCTGGAGGCGCTGCCTGTGCTGCCTTCCCAAGAGAAAAACCCTTACTCCCCTGCCGATTATCTTTTTGACGGCGAGCGCATGACCCTTCGGGACGGTCAAGGCATCCCCGGCATTGATGTATCCCGCCATCAGGGGGAAATCGACTGGGAAAAAGTTGCGGGCAGCGGCATCAAATTTGCCTTTATCCGCATCGGCTACCGTACATACGGGGATGGCGTGATTTATGCCGACTCCTACGCCCAAGCCAACTATCAGGGAGCCAAGGCCGCCGGAATCAAAGTGGGCGTGTACTTCTTCTCCCAAGCTACCAACGCCTTGGAGGCCATGGAGGAGGCCCAATGGACGCTGGATGCCATAAAAAGCTGGGAGCTTGACCTGCCTGTGGTGTACGACTGGGAGCTTCCCGCTGACGATGCCCGCACCAAGGATGTAACCGCCGGGCAGCTTACCGCCTATACCCGGATTTTCAACCGGATTCTCCGGAATCATGGCTACGATACCATGCTCTATTTCAACCGCCACCATGCTGCCCAGCGTTTGTATCTACACCGGCTGACGGATATTCCCTGCTGGTTTGCCATGTATTCCGAGGAACTGAGCTACCCTTACGAATTTGCCATCTGGCAGTACAGCCAAACCGGGAAAGTTCCGGGTATCCAAGGCAATGTGGATTTGAACCTGATGCTCCCGGGAACCCTTTGGGAAGAAGACAACTGAGAATTTTCCGTTTGTTTACATCCTCTCGTTTACTTTTGATCCCCATTATGCTATAATAAAGGCCATATTTTAGAAAGGAGGCCCGCAATGTACCGTTTTTGGCAGGAATTTAAGAGTTTTTTCCGCAAGGGTGATACCGTTCTTTTGCTGATGTGCATGGTGCTGACCTCCTTTGGCATCGTCATGATCTCCAGCGCCACCAACTACATGGGCAATACCCGTTTTATCATCATTCAGCTTGTTGCAGCCGGTCTGGGTGTGCTTATGTACGCCGTCATCTCCAGTATTGACGCGGATGCCATGGCGGAACACCGTACCGGGCTGGTGATTTTTAACACGCTGCTGCTTCTGCTGCTGATTCCTTTCGGTACGGATAACAACACCGGTAACCGAAGCTGGCTGGACTTCCCGCTGCTGCCTGTTAACATCCAGCCCGCGGAAATCTGTAAGATTACCTATATCGTGATCATGGCCTCCGTTATGAAGGAGCATCAAAGCGATTTGTCCGGCTTTAAGGCCATTTTCCACATGGTATTCCATCTGGGTATCATCATCGGCCTGAACATGGTGCTGTCTGCAGACGCGGGCGTTTCCCTGATTTTCGTATTTATCTTTATCGGTATGACCTTCGCCGGGGGTGTCAGCCTGTTCTGGTTTTTGGCAGCCGGCGGCGGCATTGTGGCGGCGTGGCCCCTGATTTGGAAGATGATGGGCCAGCACCAGAGAAACCGTCTGCTCATTCTGATTGACCCCACCGTTGACCCCAACGGTCTGAAAGAGCGCTTCCACTCCAAGCGAAGCCTGCTCTCCCTTACCGGCGGCGGTACCAGCGGACAAGGTCTTTACGAGGGCATCCGTACCCAATCCGGCGCGCTCCCTGCCCAGCATACGGACTATATCTTCTCCGCCATCGGCGAGGAGCTGGGCTTTATCGGCTGCGCTCTGGTGCTTTTGGCTGAGTTCCTGGTCATCGCCCGGTGCATTCAGGTGGGCAACCGCACCAACGACTATATGCGGCGAATGATCTGCTACGGCGCTGCCTCCGCTTTGATTTTCCAGGTGCTCAGTAATGTGGGTATGTGCATCGGCGTTACCCCGGTTATCGGCCTGACGCTCCCCTTCGTCAGCTACGGCGGCTCCTCCATTGTGACCCTGTTTGCCATGCTGGGCCTTGTCTCCGGCGTGCACGCCCGCCCGGAAAGCCAAACCCACGAGCTGTACATCCACCCGAAGCGCTATTGAATACGCAATCCCATTGCTTCGGCAATGGGATTCTCAGACTCTCGAAAAAGGTGTTCGTAGGGGCCGATGCCCTCATCGGCCCTTTGTAAAATGTTACGAATTTGCCCGAATTTATCAATAATACGGGAGTTTTTACTGCGGGGCGATGTTCTCAATCGCCCCCTACAATTCCGAATTGCCGGGTTTATCGACACGCTGAATCCCATTGCTTCGGCAATGGGATTTTCCATTTGCACCATATTCCATCCCCCCATGGGGCTTGCGCCGCTTCTCTTTTTCGGCTATAATGGGGTCATTCCAGAAAGAGAGGTCTTTTTATGAAGATGAATCCTGTAAAGAGCATGGTATATACTGCCGTATGCACAGCCCTTTGCGTGGTGCTGCCTATGGCGTTTCACGGCGTACCGAACGCCGGGACGGTGTTCCTGCCCATGCATATCCCTGTGCTGCTGTGCGGCATAATCTGCGGCTGGCCCTTTGGCCTTGTCTGCGGTGTGCTTGGGCCTTTTCTCAGCAGTGTGCTGACCGGGATGCCCCCCGCGGCATACGCGCCGAGTATGATGGTGGAATGCGCCGCCTACGGCTGCATTGCCGGCCTGATGATGAAATACCTTCGTACCAAGTGCTACCTCTGCGACCTGTACATCAGCTTGGTTACCGCCATGCTGCTGGGACGCGTTCTGGCAGGGCTTGCCAAGTGGCTGATTTTCGCCCCCGGTACATCCCCCCTTGTTTGGGCGGTCACTGCCCTTGTAAAAGGCATTCCCGGTATCATCATCCAGCTTGTGCTGATTCCGCTGGTAGCCGTCGCCCTGACGAAAGCAAAACTGCTGCCCAAAAAATACTAAATGAACCAGAAAGATATCATTGCATTCTTTGACCGAATGGCACCCCAATGGGATGCGGACATGGTGCGAAGCGACAAAATCATCGCCACAATTCTGGATAACGCCGGGGTGAGGCCGGGCAAGCGGGTGCTGGATGTAGCCTGCGGCACCGGTGTGCTGTTTCCCGACTATCTGGCAAGGAATGTAGAAAGCCTTACCGCTATTGACATCTCCCCGGAAATGGTGAGAATCGCCCGGGAGAAATGCCCCCAAGCCACGGTGCTCTGCGGGGATGTGCAGACTGTACCCCTCCCCGGGCCGTTTGATTGTATTATTGTATACAATGCCTTTCCCCACTTCCCGGAGCCGGAAAAATTGATTGCCGTTCTTTCCTCTTACCTAGCCCCCGGAGGCAGTCTGACGGTTGCCCACGGCATGAGCCGCGCCGCCATTGATGCGCGCCACCACGGCAGCGCCGCCAAGGTATCCCTTGGCCTGATGCACGAGGACGATTTGGCGAAAATCATGGGGAAATACCTGACGGTTACCCACAAGATTTCTGACGACAGTATGTATCAGGTAACTGCCGTGCTGCAAGGGAAATAAAAAGGGCTGCAAAAAGCCCCATGAACCATAAAAAGCAGGCTGCGCCGAAAGGTGCAGCCTGCTTTTTGTCGAAAAACCTATTTTCTGATTGTAGGGAACGACCCATGTGTCGTTCCGTTTTCCACACCCGGTTACTGCGGCGGTTGGTTTGGAGTTTCGGGCCGGTCAAGACCGGCCCCTACGGGCATTATTGGAAGCATTCCCCGGAGATCAGATTATCCGATATAGCCGCACACGATACAGCATGTATCGGCGCAAACCGGAACGCCGTTGGCATAGCCTGTACACAGGAGAATATAGGTCTCCCCGGCTTGAGCGATAAAGCCTCCCAAATCTACCGTAAGGGGGCTGCCGTCGGTTGACAGGGTAATATCCTTTATGGGCGTTTGCTCGCCCTTTTGGATAAGCGTTAGCTGAACCTTATCAATTCCCACATAGGCTACTGTGGCATTCCATTGGGAAACCATTCCCGGCTTCAGCACCCTTTGGCTGACCTGCGCATTGATTGCATACTCCGTGTCATCCACGCAGGCAAAGTCGAAGGTTGCGGTTTTTACGGCAGGAATTGCCGGAAAAGCGGAAACTGCCGATAGCAATTCTGCCTTGAATGTAGCCATATCCCCCAGCGAAGCACCCTGTATATGGAGTTTAAGCGTAATTGTACCCGCGCTTAGGGGAGAAATCAAAATGTACCCCTTATGGCTTTCATACTTCACACCGTCAAGCTCGGCATAGGATCCCTCCGGCAGCAAGCTGCCGTCATTCAGGGAAAGCTTTACCAAATATGGATTGTCGCCCATTCCCTGGTATGTTGTATTGATGGCAGGCGTGCTTTCCGTAACCGTAATGGTTACGGCGCCATTGGCGGCTGTAGCCGTAAGCTGCGTTCCATCGTCACCAATATTGACCGTTTTCTCTGCCTTGCTTATGTCGCCATAGCTGTCCCGATATACCAGGGAAACGCTTCCGCTTTGTGCCAAATCTCCCGCTGCCCCATAGTCAACCACAAACAAAAGCCTTTCCATAATCAGCTCTTCCCCTGTACGCTGCGAGAATCCGTCATTGGGGTCTGTTGCGCCAAGGGCAGTAAACGCCGTGAGGGGGATTTCCGATACGGAGGAATCCGCCATATAAACATAGAACCGCGGCACATTCTTGTCTGTCTTGTCGATCATCAGAATTCTCGTGCCCGGGGCAAATCCGCCTTCAAAGCACAAAAATGTACTTAACTGCGGATAGACCGTAAGGGAAGGGATATATTGGGTATCCACGCAAAAGGTATAGCTGCTGTTTTGCGTGATGGTGATGGCCTGCACAGCGCTTTGGGAGGAAACATCCATATAGTGCTTACCCACGGCAATCCGTGAAACCTGCAGGGATTCAGACCAGAGCAGCGTGATCTCCGTATTGGCCGACAGGCTGCCCCCGTGAACCTCGCCACGGACATTGTATCCGGCTTTGCTTTCCTCCTCGGCAACCACGGTATAGACGCAGTTTTCGGGCAAATGGGCAAAATATCCCACATCCCCATCTTTTACATAGATGGTAACCGTTGCGTTTCCCGATTCATCCGCGCGAAATACGGTTGGATTCGTTACTTCTTCGCCGTTGACGGTGATTGGGTCTGTCACCAAATTATAGATTGCGTACAGGTTGCCTGCGCGCAGGTTGGAGAAGCTGCACACTACGCCGAAATATGTTTCCGAAGACTCTGAACTGTCAACAACGCAGGCGTTTATGGAAATGCTGTAGCCGATCGGTTCAAAACGGGCATACAGCGTTTTCACGCAGCCGTCCGTAACCTTATAGGTATAGCTTGGGTTTCTGTCAATCAGTTTTCCGGAGCTGTCGTACCAGCCGCTGAAGGCATAGCCCGGATTGTTCTGAGCAACGATATTGACATAGGTATCGCCGGAAGGGGCATACAATTCCCGGCCGAACGCCTCATAATCCGTGGCATTCGGTTTCTCCCAACCGTTTTCGATAATGGGAACACTTACATCAACGCTTCCGCCTGCCGTGCTGTAATAAAACTCCGAGTTTTCAATATCAAAGGTTTGGGCAATCACTCTTTGCCGGTATGTCCACTCGGCAAGGAACAGGATGCCTTTATCATAGGGTATGCCGCTAACGGCAGCCGTCTCATCCCCCACCCTCCAGATGCTGAGGGTATTATCCGCATCGTATTTCACGATATGAACCGCATCGAATTTATGGAGTATGCTTTCCCCGGATTCGCTGCTGAGAAGCTCGGAATACCGCCAGCTCACAAACTGCCAGCCATCGTCTGCCTGGGGTGCATGGGATGTGTACACGGGGTTTGCATTTCCCATGGGCACCTCGCACCCGGTAGAATCGTCCTCCAAATCATACTGATAGGGATAACCGTTCCGGGTATCATAAATGACCTGCTGCGCCTGATACACCGGATCGATGGTGATGGAGGAATTTACGACAAATTGGTAGGAATACTCCTTTTTCTCTTCATCGTAGGTCCAGCTCTCTTTGGGAATGAACTCGCCGTTCACATACGCGCCGATGAACTCTCTTTCTCCCACATTGAAATGCACGGAAATCGTGCTGCCTGCAAGGGCCCATCCGGTGTCCCGTGCATCGCCTTCGCCGTCAAAAATGAAGTCCTCCTCATTTTCCGGGTCAATAAATGCATATCCCCCCACATTTTCACTCCCGGTGAACTTGGCGTTGATATAGTAATACTCCCGGAAGGCAATGTTGTCCAGCAGGTTGCCATAGGTTTTGTCGATTGTACCGCCATCCCTTGGGGCAGACTTCACGGAAACAAAGCCAAAGATGGTATTCTCCTGTCCGTTGGGCACAACATAGTCATAATTATAGGCAGCGCTGCTATCGATGGAGCCGTAATCATGCCAGTCATCATTGGGCGAAGAAATGATCCATACAGACCATTCCTCCGTATGCGTATCATCCTGATACCAGCGGAAAAGATCGCTGCTCTGGGTAAATCCGCCGTTGGCATTAAACTTTGGGGTGTACAGCTTTATTTCGCTGCTGCAGCCTTGCTCCGGAATGTCCAGCACTACATCCTTTTGGGTATAGAGCCAGTCCACGATCTGCATGAGCTGATCTTTTGTGGAAGCATTCGCCTTTTTGGGCGCATAGTCCTGGCTTGGCCCGATCACCAGAGCCATAGTGTCCATGCCGGAGCGCCCCCTGTGGGACAGGCTCCATCGATACATTTTGCCCTCATCGGTTTCCACGATCTGGTACAGGGAGCTGGCCTGATCCGCATTCAGCTCGGCAAACTGCTGACCGTCCCGGATGGAAGGTTTGTTATATTCTACTGTATTGGTAGTAACCGCCAGACCGTATGCATTGCCCTTCTTCAAATTGCCGATTTCCACCTTGTAATCCGATGCTGTGGTACACCAGCCAATGTTGGCAAAGGGAGTGGCAGCGTTTGCGGCGTTTGCCATGTAATATTTATCGCTTACCACCGCGTCCTCAAAGCCCGGGTTCATCAGCAGATTATTCCCCCGAATGTCCCGGAAGCTGAGCTGATCCACCAGATTTCCGGAAGTGGCGGAGGAGGATGCGGATTTGAAGCAGGTCACGGCAAAGAGAATCTGTTTATCCGCGTCCGACTGGTAGTCGTCCGTGTACTCTCCCCAATCCGCTCTTCCGCTGCTCATCAGGTAAACCTGAAATTTCACCGTGTGCTCCGCATCCGCGGCAGCGGAAAAGAAACCGGCATCGCAGGACGCAAAGCCGCCGTTATCCAGCAGAGCGGTGGTATAGACCGTGTAGGGCACCATGCTTCCCTCCGCCGGTGGGGAGATCCCCTGCTCTTTCATCCATGCGATAATCTTGGAAAAATGGTCCGAATCCGTTTTGCTGGATTTTACATAGTTGACCTGGGCAGCATCCACGATAAATAGCGCCAAGGTGTCAACGCCGCTTCTTCCGCGGTGGTGTACCGTCCAGTGATAGCTGGCATTTTCTTTTACCGTCAGAATTTGATAAAGACTGCTGGACTCATTGCCAATCGTCTCCGCAAACTGCCAGCCGTCCGAAGCACCCACGCCGCTGGTTATCACCGTTTCCGTAGTCGGGATCATGTGGGCGGAGGTAATTCCATCTTGTTTCATCCATCCAAGCTCAATGGTTCCATTTGTGGATGTGGTTGCCCAGCCGGGTATTTCGCTCTGGGCGGTGTACTTATACCCCAGATCGTTTGCGTCTTCGCTTTTTTTGTCAGGCTCTTCAAAGCTGCCGTTGACGATATTGGATTGCCCACCCGTCAGCTCGCCCTCCTCGCCGCTTTCGGCGGCGGAAGCGTTGAAAGGAAGGCCGAGAATCAGGGAAAATACCAGCGCAAGCGCAAGCAAGCGCCCCAAAATGATCTTGCTTTTCATTTTACCCGGGAAAACCATAGGCTGCCCTATGGCGCAAATCCCGCCCCTCCTTTCTAAAATGTAATTCCATCGGCGAAGCCGCTTTTATTTCCTCTAGCCGGAGGCCGAAGTGACGGCTATCGTGTCCTGGGCGCTTTGCAGCTCCTGGGTGTAGTCTTGGGTGATGTCCGTTTTGAAAAACAGGATTTTTACTGTTGTGTCGGCATCAATGCTTATGGTTGCGCCGGTTTTCTCCCCGTTCATTTGGCCGAAAACATACCCATTGGTTTCATCTATGAGAAGCTTTTCTTTGTCCCATGTGAGGGTCAAAGCCTCCACCGCCGTGTCGGTGTAGATATAAAGCTCGGCGTAATAGCTGTTTGGCTGGTCCTTGACCTCATATTGCGCTCCCGGCAGAGAAAGAATAAATTTCGCCTGCAGCACTTCCGCATAGGGGCCGCTGCTGGTTGCCGTAACCGTGATTTCCTTCCGGGCACCGGTACCGGTGTAGGACAGGGTGATTCTGTCAGAATCGGCATCACCGCCGGTAAGGGTTCCGCCGGAAGACGAGAGGGTTCCGTCTGTTGCCGTCACAGTATAGGAAATATCCGACGGGCTTACCCGCAGGCTGTCCCTATAGTTTTGCAGCGCAAAGGTGACGCTGGTGCCGGATATTGCATATTCGGGAACTTCCCCTGTCTGTAAATAATCGCTGGTGAAATAGAACTCGTCGGAATAAACCTCGGATTGCTTTCCCTGGGTGGTGACATACTTTGCAACAGACGGTATCAGACACAGCGCAGCCGTCAGTATCAGGGCTGCGGAGATAACCGCAGCTATGACCTTCTTATGTTTCATCATGCGGGTCGTCTCCTTTCTCTTGGGAAGCTCTGATGAAATCGGCAAGGGCTGGGGGCAAAAGATTTGCCACGCCGCCGCAGGCGATTGATTCAGAGTTTCCCTTGGTTTAATCCACCTGCTCCCACACCACCGACACATAGACAGCGTCGGTCATGTCGGCAAACTGCGCGTCCTTTTGTCCCGCCGGCCATTCAACCCGCAGTTGGTACCCGTGGGACAGTTGCTCACCGGGGCCAAAAACAAGGGTATCCGCCGCGTATTCGTATGTCTGTTTTCCGTCGGTTCCGCTGCAGGAGAAGGTCTTGACCGTTTGTCCCACGCTGTTCAGAATGGAAAACCGCAGCGGGAGATTTCCCGTGGTTTTCACAACAATTTGGTATTTCGGCGTTACTTCGGTCACGGTGCTTCCGGTGTAGTTTCGCACCGAAAACGGTTTCACCACGGTGTCTCCCGGCTTTTGTATGGCTGTAATGTCTATATACTCGGAAACAAAAGAGGGGGAAAACTGCGCCACAGAAGTGCCGGCACCGCCGCTGCTTTGGGAAGCGTACTTTGCCGAAGACCGCCCCATGGATGTCAGGCAAAGGGCAATCGCGGAAAAGGCAATCGCTGCCCAGCAAAGTATCCTTGGGATTTTCCCTTTCCGTGAACCCATACGGCCCCCTCCTTTCCGTCATAGTCTGATGAAATGATCCCGCGCCCCGAAAACAGGGGCAGATTAGGAATGTAATTGTTTTCTGAGCGCTTCGTTTTCTTCTTTCAGAGCGTCTATTTGGGCTTTCAGGCTGTCAAGCCGCTTTTGTTCTTTCCGTTCTTCCACCAGCATCCATGCAAATGCCGCGCCCATAAGCAGAAAGACCACCGCCATGACAAAGGGCGGATTAGTAATAAAATTTACAAATTTTGCACCGTTGGGAATGACCCCGCACAGCACACCCAGCACATTGTCCTTGGAAAAGGGCGTGTCCTTGGTGTTGTTGGCATCGCCTTGGGTAATCAGGGTGTCGCCGTTGATCTCCACGATGCGGTGGAGCACATTTCTCTTGTCTGTGCTGTAAAGCACCACATCGCCAACGCGCAGCTCGGCAGGCTTTTTCACCAGCACAATATCATCGGTGGTAATTCCCGGTGCCATGCTGTTGCTGAGAACAAAAGTAGCCCCAAAGCCAAAAGGCATGGGGACGGCCTCCGGGTTCTTAATTTTGACCACCGCAGAGTAAGCCGCTGCATACAGCACGGCAATCAGCATCAAAGCCACCAAACAGTAGGCTGCCATTTTCCATATTCTCTTTGTTTTTCCTGTCTGTTCCACGGCGGCTTTTCCCTCCTGAATGATGGCATGCAGATATGATTTTATGACGAGATGGAACGCTTACTAACATCGCGTTCCATCTCTGTAAAACATGTGTCAAAAAAGAAATCAGTCAACCTGCGTTGCGGTTACCTCGGCCTTAACCTCAAGAACAGCGGTTGCGGCTACACCGAGAGGCGTGTCGATAGCGTCACCGGCAGCGACATCGGTGGTATCTTCAAATCTCCATCTCCACTGAACGGTAACGGTAACCGCCGATGCCCCTACCGCAAGTTTCGTAGAATCAGATGCAGCCACATCAGCCAGGTCGGCAGTCCAAGTAGTACCACCGTCAACAGAGAACTCCACGGGGATATTATTGGTATTGGTTACAGTATAATCAATGGTGTATTGCGCGGTAACCTCGGATTCATTCTTAATGACGATTTCAAAAGAGCCGCTGGTGCCGGGAGCGATGATGGTGCCGTCTGCGGGAGCGATATCGGTTTCAGCGTTGGTTCTATCGGAATCAAGGATGGTCTTGAACAGGTCAAAGGTAAAGGTATCCAATGTGGCGATGTCGGTGTCACCTACCTTAATAGACCACTTAGCAACTCTGGCGCTGTCCGTGCCGGTCGCGCTGCTGATGTACTTGGCAAAGGTGCCGCCAACGAAGCACATGGTGAACATCATAACCACAACAAGTGCCGCAACCAGGCGTACCATCATGGAGCTTCTTTTTGTCTTGTTCATTCGTTTGTCCTCCTTCGGTTTTTGCAAAATATAGGTCTTGCCGCTATGTTAGCTCGCGGCATTGCTTATGAAAAACGGCAAATTTCATGCCATTATCACCTTAGTCTGAGGATGTCTGCCCGGCAGCGGGCTCCATAATCTGCTGCACCTCAAGCTGCATGCGCAGCTCTTCTCTTTCCGCTTTCAATTCTTTTAGCTGCGCCAACAGCACGCTTTCCTCATCCTCCGCTGTGGCAGCATCTTTTCTTCTTCTGTACAGATAAAATTCCGTGAGCACAACGGTCGGAATCACCACACACAGCAGAAAACCGGGGATTGTAGACAGAAAAGCCATAATATACCCAAGATAGCGTATGGAAAACCGAAACTCTCCAATCACATTGTCTGCTGGATATTCCAAGGTTTTTCCGCCGCCCGGTACGCGCAGGGTTACACTTTCTCCATGCACCGCTGCAACGCCGTGAATATACATGGTGTCCCGGCTGCCGCTTGCAAAAAAGGAAACCAGCGTGCCCTCCTTGATACCCTCCGGCGCAACCTTTCGGCAGAAAACAAGGTCGCCTTCTTTGATCCGGGGGGACGATTCATCCGTAAGAGAAATCAGCGGGTAGTATCCGCAAATATCCGGAACCTCCTCCTTCAGGATGTAGGCCTGGAAGATGAGAATTAAATTGATGACAATAACCGGAAGCATCAGGCAAATGGCCACCATGCACAGCAGGTTTTTCACTTTTCCCCGGCTCGGTTTTTCTGTTTGAATGCTCACCTTTTTTTCCTTCCTGCTTATGGAATCGACTGCCCGCTGCGAGGTATACAGAATTTGTACATTTTATATTAGTACAAATTGTGCGCTATTTCAAGTGTTTTTTTCTGATTTCGTTCTTTTTTTATCGATACGCAATAGCAAGTTGCAATCGCTTATACGAATTTTTTTAGAAAGATTAAATCAGCGGCGCAGGGAGAAAAGGCACAAGACAAGGCAGCGGAGCGCAGCCATACTGTATGTATGGCAAGTGACAATCTTTGGGGGGCGTTTTGTTCTTCCGAAGGGAGAAGCGAAACCCCCGGTTTTCCATAACAGAAAACCGGGGGGAAATCTTCTATAGCGACACTCAGGTGGGACAGAGGTTTCGATTATTGAAGACGGCTGCCGCAGCCTGAGCAGAAGGCAGAGCCTGCCTGAACAGGTGCGCCGCAGTTGGTACAGAAACGGCTGGCAGTTGCTGCCGGTGCCTGCTGGGGAGCGGCAGGTGCTGCGCAGGAGGAAGCCGCCTGCTGAACTGCGGCCACTCCCTGATTACAGGCGTTGGTTACTGCGCCCGCTGCCTGATGGATATAGGCAGGAATCGGCCCTGCGCCGTAGGGGTTGGCAGGCAGAAACATCTGCTCAATACGGTTCAGGCGTTCCTTCCAAGGGCCTTTCACAGCCCAGCCCACAAAGCCGGTTGGGCCAATCTCTCCGGCAAACACGCCGGGAAGGATAGCAAAAGCCATCCAGCTTTCAATGCGCATGACATTGGGGAAAAAGCTTACCTTAAAAATGGTAGGGCCGGTTAACCAGCCATTGCCCTTTTTCAGCACATTTTCGCCCTTGTACTGCGTCTGTTCATACCCCTCACTCATAAGATACTGGCACAACGCGCCATACATCTGCTCCGGGGTACCGTTCATGGGGAAATCTTTGATATAACGAGCCATAAAAAGCCTCCTGAATTATCCCGTATGGGAAATGTTGGTGGTTTGGATGATAATATCATACTCTTTCCAGCTAACCGCGTCAATAAAGAATTCACAATTCTGTGAAACGATTTTTCAGCAAAACGACACAGACCAGCGGCCTGCGGATTAACAGCCCGTCCTACTGTCCTAAATTTTGCTGAAAATTATCATATACACAGGTAATTTCATAATTATTCTTGTTCATTATAGAACAAATACGGAAAACTTTTAAGATTATCGGAACAATTTCCACAAAATTATCTTTCAAGATTTGTAGGCAAAATTAACATATACATTGCAGAAATATCTGAGGAAAAGTGTTTTGAAAACTGCGTTTTACTTGGGAAATACATTGGAACCTAAATTCCACAAGAATTATCACATACATTCTCTTCAGGAATCGGTAGATCAAG
>JBJDYH010000159.1:0-3020 GCA_051867135.1 Faecousia sp.
CCAGAGAACTCTCCGGGGCAGCCGCAAAGGCAGAGGCAGAAGCCAAGATTCGGGACATCACCGAAAAGCAGAGAATCGAAGCCGAGAACTATGCTGAAACACTGCGTATCCAAAGAGAGGAAAGCCAGTATGCTCAGCGTATGCAAACCCGCACATCCAATTTTGGCGCTTATCAGGTGGAAAAGCAAGCCGAGGTGGGGCTTGCCGGTGCCAACGCGCTCGGTCAAATGGGCGCTAATGGTGCAGGTGGTGTTGATTTGGGCGGTGGAACTGCCGGGGTCAATCCCGCCGCCATGATGGCAAGTATGGCTGTTGGCAGCGTTGTTGGTCAGAATATTGCTGGTGCGATGGGCAATATGATGGGTGGTATAAACCAGCAAACCACACCCGGTGCTGTCCCACCCCCGATTCCTACTGTGGCATATCATGTGGTTGTCAATGGACAAGCTGCGGGACCGTTTGATATGACCACTTTACAACAAATGGCTATGTCAGGGCAGCTCACAGCGGACAGCTTGGTATGGAAGACCGGAATGGCACAGTGGGAAAAGGCCGGTAGCATTAATGAACTAAAAGCATTGATCATGCCGCCTATTCCGCCCTTGCGGTAAGTAAGCATGATCACACTCACCACAGAACGACAATAAAACAGGAGGCGACACAATATGGGAGCAGGAAGACGTCCAAGCTATAACCCAAGAACAGGGAAATGGTCAACGCCAAAGCCGTGGTATGATAAGGGTAGAAAGAGCAAGAATAATGGCTGTTATGTGGCAACCGCTGTCTACGGCAGCTACGATTGTCCTGAGGTATGGGTTCTTCGGAGATATCGTGACAATCATCTTGCTAAGAGTTACCTGGGAAGAGCATTTATTCATGTATACTATTCACTCAGCCCTACATTCGTAAAACTCTTTGGAAAGACAAGGTGGTTTAACATTTTATTTCATAGCTATCTCGATAGTATGGTCGCAAGACTGAAAGCTCAGGGATACTCATCTGACAGATACGAAGATGTCGAGTGGTACTAAGCGTTCATTCTGAACGCTCAGCCATCGACCTATTGGTCAATGGCTGAGGATTGGTTTTTGCCCCAATAAGTGAAAATGCGGTTGCGTTGCCCCAGGCACCGCTTGCCGCGACGAAATTCACAATGCAATAGTCTTTCCAACAGATATAGTTATAAATAGAATCCCATAGTTTTCTTCCCTCCATTTCCGGGATGAAAACGATGGGATTCTTTTATTCCGATTCTTCCGTCAATTCCTCACCAAACAGAATCGACAAGTAATCTCTCCTGCCATAGAGAATCCGGTCTACCATGACTTCCTCGTTGTGAACGTGGTAAAACGCCATATAGCTCCCGCAGACCAGATAGCGATAGGCAACAGGGCTGCCGGGAATCAGGATTGGCGTTCCGGCTTCCGGAAACTGTTCCAACGTGTGCAGGTGGGTGGTAATCCGCTTCAAAGTCTGTTTGGATGCACTGGGATTGGAGAGGACTGAGGAGATGTAGCGTCGGGTTTCCTGTAAGTCTGCCTTTGCGGCAGCTGACAACTTTACCTTAGTCATGGATTCCCAGTTCCTTTTCCACATCCTCCAGAGAGAAGTACCCCTGCTCCTCCCCGGAGCGGCGGCCCTTTTCCAGCTCGGTCATCAGCTTCTGCATCGCCATCAGCTTTTCATACTGGCGGTATTCCTCCATATCCAGAACCGCATAGCGGCCATGACCATTCTTGGTCAGAAACACCGGCTGTCCCACGGCAACATCCCGCAGAACCTCGCCATAGTTGCGCAGATCGGATACAGGTTTAATATTCGGCATAGCAAATGCCCCCTTTCATAGGAATAGTATACGCAATATGCTCTAAAAAATCAACGATGAATTTTACGATAAATTAAACAGGATGTCGCGAAACGCGACGCCCTTTGTTATCCCGGATGGCTTTTTCCCTTGTCCTGGGATTGGAGTGGTTTTCTCGTTTTCTGACATAACGATAGTAGAGGGCAAAAGCAGCGCAGATTACTTCCGCTTCTTTCGATTCCCTTTCCCATGCACCTGATATAGCGCAGCTTTCCCGCGCTGGTTATTAGGGCTTTTCAGGTGTTCGGACTTCTTCAGAATATTGATCTGTGTGACAAATTCCTCCGGGGTCAGTTTGTCATAATCAATGCCGAGGGTTGCCAGGAACAGCCGGGCTTTCTTTTCTTCCTCGGTGCCCTCGTAGTGCATGGCGGTTTCCATCTGCTTTTGGATTTCGGCAACAGGAGAAGCGGTATCAGCAGTGGTGGTGTCCTTCCTGTGGGCTTCCCGAATATCCTGCATGATGCCGTCAATGTCCTTATGGACGACATGGGCAAAATAATCTTCTTCCCTGACCTGCGCCAGCTCCAGGGTGCGCACATACAGATCATTCTCACCGGGATTGTGCTTTTCCATGATTTGCTTCCGGTTGGCTTCCAGAATGGCGTTCATGTCATTGATCCGCATATCGGCAATGCGATCCACAAATATCTCAATGTCCACCAGAAAGCGTTGGAAGTCCTTGTGCAGAGCCAGCTCAGACAGCAGCCGGTTGTTGAGCCTCCCACTTTTCAGAAGGTCAATCATTTCATCACTCAAATGCAGATCGTGCAGGTCTGTGTTTGGGTGATTTTTTGTTTCCGTCAGCCCCAGCAGATAGTCCGTGGACACGCCGTAGAATTTCGCCAGCGTGACGATGCTGAATGGGCTGATGTCCTTGAAGTCATCGGATTCATATTTGCCCAGTGCGGATTTGGAAATGCCGGTTTCCTCCGCAAGCTGCTCCAAAGTCAGGTGCCGTTCCACCCGCAGGTCTTTCAGTTTTTCCTGTATGGTCAGTTTTGTGTTCATAAAAACAGTCCTCGAAACAGTTTTCTTCCATTATATCACGGCTGTCTATAACCGTGGAAATATGAAATTTCATGGGCCTTTTCCATCCTCTTGGATATCCGGGAAAGGCCCTTTTTCTGTTGTAGAATACGGACAGATTTGCCTG